>NZ_JARWQD010000311.1 GCF_029869545.1 Nocardia wallacei
CGGCGGGCCGGGGGGGGGGGGGCGGGCGCCCCCCCCCCCCCGGGGGGGGGGGGGGGGGGCCCCCGGCCCCCCCCGCCCCCCCCCCCCCGGGGCCTCCGCCTCCGCCCGCCCCCCCCCCGCCCCCCCGCCGCGGTGCGGGCCGCGGCGGCCGATTCCGGCGGTGACGCCGAGGCCGTGATCGCCGCGCTCGACACGGTCGTCGCCGTTCGCGCGTTCGACGATTCGAGCGCCTTCGCCCGGCCCGCGCTGGGCGCGCCGGACAATGTGGCGCGGGCCGTGGCCGGGCGCGTCGGTGCCGACCCGCGCCGGGCGATCCTGGGGCCGACCGGCGGACAGGGACCGCAGCAGCTCCTCACCGAACTGTGCGGGGATATCGCGGACGAAAAATGCGATGCCGCGGTGCTTTTCGGCGCGGAGGCGATCTCCACCGTCCGCGACCTGGCGGGCCGCCCCGCCGCCGAGCGGCCCGATTTCGGCGAGCATGCCGAGGGCTCGCTGGAGGACCGCGGCTACGGCATCGAGGGGATGACCCCGGCGCAGGCCGTGCTGCATCAGATGGTGGAGCCGCTGGTGTCGTACTCGGTGCTGGAGAACGCCCGCCGGGCCCGCGTGGGCGCCTCACGGGCGGAGTACGCGCGGGCCATGGGCGCGCTGTTCAGCCGGTTCAGCGCGGTCGCCGCGGGCAATCCGCACGCGGCGGCGCCGGTGGCGCGCGACGCCGCGGAACTGATCGAGGAGAACGAGCGCAACCGGCGGGTCACCGACGTCTACACGCGCCTGCTGATCGCCCGCGAACAGGTCAATCAGGGTGCCGCGGTCCTGGTCATGTCGCTGGCGACCGCGCGGCGGCTCGGGGTCCCCGGCGAGCGCATGGTGTTCCTCGCGGGCCACGCCGATCTGACCGAACGCGAACTGCTCGCGCGTCCGGACCTGAGCCGCAGCCCGGCGGCCGTCGCGGCGGTCCGGTCCGCGCTCGACATGGCCGGGGTCAGCGCCGACCGGCTGTCGGCGATGGATCTCTACAGCTGCTTTCCGATCGCCGTGTTCAATATCTGTGACGGCCTCGGCTTGGACCCGGACGATCCGCGCGGCCTGACGGCCACCGGGGGCCTGCCGTACTTCGGCGGTCCCGGCAACAACTACTCCACCCATGCGATCGCGGAAATCGTTGCGCGCGTGCGTGATCGGCCGGGCAGCCACGGCATGGTGGTCGCCAACGGCGGCGTGCTCAGCAAACATTCGGTGGGCATCTACACCACCGCGCCCGCCGTCTGGCGCCGGTCGCGCGCGGCGACGGTGCAGGCCGAGCTGGACGCGGTGACCGGGGTGCCGGTGGCCGTCCACGCCGACGGCTGGGGCGTCATCGAGAGTTTCGTCGTGCGGTTCGATCGCGACGGGTCCCGCGTCGGCATCGTGGTCGGCAGGCTCGACGACGGCCGCCGGTTCCTCGCCAACACCCTCGCGGGCGACGGCGACCTGATGGACGCGCTCACCGGGGACGGGCAGCCGATCGGGGAGCGCGTATTCGTGCGGTCCACCGATGCGGGCAACCGGGTCGCCGTCGATCGCGAGCGGATGGACGAACTGCTGGGACACACGGTGCCCGGATTCCGCGACGACTACTCCCACGTGCTCGTCACGCGGTCGGGGCACATCCTGGAGGTGACGATCGATCGGCCCGAGTCCGGCAACGCGCTGAATGCCGCGGCGCAGCGCGAACTCGACGAGATCTTCACCGCCTTCCAGCACGACGACGATCTGTGGGTCGCGGTGCTGTGCGGTGCGGGCGAGGAGGCGTTCTGCGTCGGGCACGATCTCGCCGAGATGGCCTCACCGATGCAGCTGCTGGGGCAGCCGCGCAGCGGATTCGGCGGCCTGGTGGCCCGCGAGCTGACCAAGCCGGTGATCGCGGCGGTCAACGGCCGCGCCGACGGTGGTGGGCTCGAACTCGTCCTGGCCTGTCATCTGGTCGTCGCCGACGACGCGGCGTCGTTCGCGTTGCCCGACACCGCGATCGGGCAGTCGCCCGGGCCCGGGGTGCTGGTGCGACTGCCCCGGACCGTGGGCCGCGCCCTGGCACACGACATGATCATCACCGGGCGGCGGATCGACGCGGGCGAGGCCGTGGCGGCGGGCCTGGTCGCACGGCTGGCCCCGACCGGCAAGGCCGTCGCCGTCGCCCGGGAGATGGCCGCCGACGTCGCCGCCCGCTCACCCGTCGCCATCCGCGCGGCCCTGTCCTTCATGGCCCGCACCGACCCCGCCACCGCCCCCGACGGCCCGATCGGCCGCCCCGCCGACCTGCTCGACAACCTCATACCCCACCGCGACCCGGTGGAGGGCCTCGCCGCCCTCCGCGAGGGCCGAGAACCGCGCTGGCACACCACATTCAGGTGACCCCGCAGCGCGGCGGGCTCGCAGCACGACGCCTGCTGCGGCGGCGAGGGTGAGTGCGCCGAGGGCAGCAGCCGTCAGTACGGTCGCAGCGTCCGGGCGCAGGAGCGGCTGGGCCCGCAGGGCCTGGCGCAGCAGCAAGGCGAGCATTCCCGCGTAGCCGATGGCGAGCACGCCGATCAGGTGGGCACGGGCGCGCTCGGTCAGCCACGGATGGCGCCGCGCGAGCCAGGCCAGCGCGACCACGGCCGCGAGCAGCACCTGGATGCCGTGCAGCCCGGCGAAATGCGGAACCCGCAGGTCGCCGCCCCCGGTGCTCCAGTGTGTGATCGGCATGGTGTCCACTCCGTCGCGGACCGGGGGTGCGGACCGCATGACCGTATGCCCGGCCGACAGCTGCAGCGCGCGTCCGTCGGTGTCGCGGACGGTCTGCTCGCCGGTGAAGCCCATCAGGTAGCCGAGCGCCATCCCCGCCACGGCCAGGGCGAGCCCGGCGTGGATGGCGCGGGAGGTCGGCCGGTCCAGCAGCCGCTGCCACGACAGGGTCAGCACGATCAGCAGATTCGCGACGAACAGGCCGGGCACGCCGGAGGCGAAGACCATCTGCCCGATCTCGTTCACCCGGTCGGTGCTGTCGGCGTTGAAATGGCTGAAGGTGCCGCGGGCGGCCTGCACGACGACGAATCCCACATCGACGAACCCGGTGACCGCGAAGACGGTGCCCAGCCACCAGGTGGCCCGGGATCCCCTGTGCGGCAACGACAACAGCCACGCCAGCGTCCCGGCGTACAGCAGGAACGCCAGCCCGAACTTGAACGGCTTGAGCCAGACCGATTCGCCCAGCAGTTGTCGATGGTCGACGACCATGGCGCCCAGGCAGAAGACGGCGAGCACACCCATCGCGGCGGTGCAGGCCAGCAGCGGCCGATGCGGTCGCCGCAGGGCGGTGGCGGGAACAGCGGTGATGGTCATGGCCCGACGCTAGGATCGGCGCACCACCCCGCACGTCCCCCGCAGGTGGTATCCGCACCCGATACTCCGGTATCAGACGATGAACGGCATGCTGCGGCAACGAGTTTCGCGTCCCGGGCGGGAGGCTGCCGGGAAGGGCCTGGGCGTGCACTTTCGACCCCGAATGACCGGCCGGTGACCGACCGCGCGGCGGGCCGACCGGCGTGCACGCCCAAGCCCACCCCGGCAGCTTCCGGCGGCCGGAACTCAGTCCTGCATCGGCCCCACGTCGATACCGCGCGCGGCGAGCCACGGAATCGGGTCGATCTTGTCGCCGTTGTCGTGCGACCACACCTCGTAGTGCAGATGCGGCCCGGTGGAGAAGCCGCGATCGCCGACCGTGGCGATGATGTCGCCGGCGCGCACGTGCTGGCCGACCGTGACGAGGATGTCGTTGACGTGGCCGTAGACGCCGACGGTGCCGTCGTCCTGCTGCACCCGGACCCACATGCCGAATCCGGACGCGGGCCCGGCCTCGATGATCGTGCCGTCGGTGACCGAGGCGATCGGACTGCCGAGCGGCTCGGCGAAGTCGATCCCGGCGTGCAGGGCACCCCAGCGCATGCCGAACAGCGAGCTGAGCACCCCGGCGACCGGCCGCACCGCGGACGGGCGGATTTCCTTGGCGGCCTTGTTCATCGGCGGGGGCGGTAGTTCGGGCGGCTCGTGGGCGGCCACCGCGTTCAGCGTGCGCGGCTCGTCGGCGGCGGGTGGTGCCGCGGGGGGAAGGGTGTGCTGCAGGGCGGCGAGTCCGGGGGCGGAGCCGTCGCCGTGGCGGTCGGCGGCGGACAGGGCACCCACCGAGGCGCCGATGACCGCGGTGATCGCCACGGCCTGGGCGGCGGCCCGCCGGGCCCGGCGCGAAGGTAACGGAACGATCACGGGCATGGCTGCGAACCTACGACAGATACCGCGTGGTTCCGCAATCGTGTTGTGACCATCACAGCGCGGCAAAGTACCAGCTGAGCGATCACGGCCGGATAACGACACGCAGGTAAAACGCTCTCGACCGGGAGCGACTCCGGAGGCTCGGACCTTGACCGGCGTGTCGGTGAACGGGCAGTCTGTTTTAGTGGCGACTAACGGAGTCAGGGCCTTGGTTGCCCTTGCGGATCCGACTCGGCGCGCGATTTTCGAGGCGCTACCGCAGGCGCCCCGGGCCGTCGGGGAGCTGGCCGCGACGGTCGGGGTGAGCAGTTCGGCGGTATCGCAGCATCTTCGGGTGCTGCGCGAGGCCCGGCTGGTCATGGTCCGCCCCCACGGCAACCGCCGCCTGTACGCCCTGGACCCACGCGGCCTGGCCGACGCCCGCGACTACCTCGAGCAGTTCTGGCCGAGCGCTCTGGCGGCATACGCGGCGGCCATCTCCGACGCCGGAGCCGGGCAGGTGTGAGGCCGAGGCGACGGCTCGCCAGGGTCGAGGCAGGCCGGAGCGCGATGCGGCGGTGGCCGGTGAGCGCTCGCCGCCGCGCGGGTGTCGTGCCTCGGAAGTCAGCCGACGCGGCGGTAGGCGGCCTGGCGGCGGCGGTCTACCTCGGCGCCGGGCCACGGGCGCTTGCGCAGCTGTTTGTCGAGGGCGTCGATCACCTCGGCGACGCTGATCTCGAGCAGTCCCGGGTCGGGGGTGTCGGCGTGGTGGTCGCCGGTGCGGCCCGCCCACAGCACCACGTGCCGGCCGAGCAGGTGCGGCGGCGGTCCGCTGTGGTTGGGGGAGGTGGGCCCGAAGAGCAGGACCGTGCGGGTGCCGAAGGCGGTGGCCAGGTGCGCGACCCCGGTATCGCCGCACACCACCAGGGCGGCCTCGGCGACGGTGGCCGACAGTTCGACGAGGTTCTGCTGTCCGGCCAGCACGTGCCGATGCGGCAACCCCGCGCGCGCGGCGATGTTGAGCGCGATCTCGCGTTCGAACTCGTCGCCGGTGAGCACCACCTCGCGCCCCTGCACGAGCAGGTGCCGCACCACGGCGGCGAAGCGCTCCGGGGGCCAGCGCCGGGCGGGCGAGCCCGCGCCGATGTGCACGACCACGCAGTCGCGGTGACTGGTGGTGGCCACGGGCGGCACCAGCCCGAGATTGCGGCGGTCGGCGGCGATCCCGTCGGATTCCAGCAGATGGCACCACCGGTCGACGTCGTGCATGTCCTGCTGCCAGACCGGCCCGTCGAGGTCGGGGAAGGCGGGATTGCGGTAGGTGAGGATGCGGGCGGGATTGGTCTTGCCCAGCTCCACGATGCCCTCGGTCCCCGCGCCGTGCAGGTTGACCGCCAGCGCGGGCGGTTCCCCGTCGTAGCGCAGGCTTTCCGGGTCCGGGGTCGGCACCATCTCATCGATCGACGCGATCATGTCCACGATCGGTTTGAGCCGATGCGGGGCGGCCAGCGCGATGTGATCATGTGGCCTGGCCCGGCGCAGCGCGCGAAGAGCCGGGACTGCGGTGAGGAGATCACCCAGCCCACGTGCGCGCAGCACGAGTACAACCGCCACCCTCTTCTCCTAGCCATCCACCATGCGACCCACGACAACCCGACCCACTGCGCCCCCCGCGCCGGACGGCACGGCATGGACTGAGAGAGCCACTTGGAGAGGACTACCCGGGGTATCCGGGGCCGAAACTCGCAATCGTGGCGATTTCTACTACCGAATGTCGTTGACTGCGGGGTAGATCAACTACTCTGTGTAGTCATGACATTCGTCTACAACCTGATGATCGCGGCGCATCTGCTCGGCCTCGCCGCGGTCATCGGCGGCTACGCCTCCGGTCGGCCGCGGGTGAACGAGGTGATGGTCTGGGGCGCGCGGGCGCAGATCGTTACCGGGGTGGTGCTGGTCGGGATGGCCGAGGGGATCGACTCCCTCGACAAGAATCTGGTCATGGCCAAGGTGATCGTGAAGCTGGTGATCGCGGTCGCGGTGGCGGGGTTCGCCGAGGTCGCGCACGCGGATGCCAAGCGCGGCAAGGCGGTTGCGTGGATGGCCGATGCGGCGGGCGGGCTGGCGATCGTCAACGTGCTGGTCGCCGTGCTGTGGACGTGAGCGCCGGGGACGCGCTCAGCGGCGGGAGAACGCGGCGTGCAGCGGTCGCCGCGGATCCAGGTCGATGCCGTTGCGACGCGCGGAACTCTGGGCGAGCGCCGCGATGATCGACGCCAGGTAGCCGACGAACTCCTCGATCGGCATCGGGCGCTCGGGTAGCCGGTCCGCGCCGATCCACCAGTCGGTGGCGGAGGCGACCGCGCCGAAGGTCGAGTAGACGATCATCTCGGTGCCGTCGAGATCGATGTCACGGGTTGCGGCGGTGCGGGATTCGGCGTCCGGCTCCGCGCCGACCGCCGCCGCGAGCAGGTGGGCGGCCCGCCGGGCGGACTGCCTCGCCGACTGCAGCGCGCGCTCGGAGTCGTCGGAGCGCTGGGTGAAGTGGCCGTGCATGAGAAACCGGAACACGTTGGGATGCTCGGTCACCACCAGCGCGTACTCGGTGGCCGCGCGCCGCACCAGTTCGGCCGCCGGATCGTGGGTGAGGTCGATGCTGGCGGTGATGCGCTCCCACAGGATCTCGGCCATGCGGTCGGTGACGGCGTCGTAGAGGTCGATCTTGTCGGCGAAGTGGCGGTAGAGCTTGGGTTTGGCGGCGCCGGCGGTCCGGGCGATATCGCCCATGCTCACCTCGGGGCCGTGCTCGTCGAGGGCGCGCAGCGCGGCGTCGACGAACTCGGCGCGGACGCGCCGCCGGTGGTCGCGCCAGCGTTCGCTGCGGGCGTCGACCCGGGTGCCGTTCGCGGAGTGCATCTGCCTGCTGCCTGCTACCACTTCGGTGATGCTACAAGCCGGAATCGGGGACGGCGCCGCAAATATCGGTCGCGGCAACGATTTCCGGGGGCGGTCGAGACCGGGGTGACCGGTGTGGTGATCGCGGATGTGCGGCGTTGACATCGGGTGAGACGGCGCTCACACTCGTCACTATACTCGGAACCGGCGGTACTGGATACCCGCCGGTTCGCGGTGATTCGGCGAAAGTTCGTGAGGGACAACGATGTCCGGCGGTGGCTACGATTCTCCTCCCGGTCCGGCCGCCGAGCTGGATCGTTTTCCGCGGCATCGGATTTCGCTGCACGCGCGGTGGCTGTGGTGGCGGCTGGACCAGACGCAGCGCCGGGAGCTCGGCCGGCGGGAGCTGGCGCGGCTGCTGGATGCGGGCATGTGCGCACAGGCGGTGCTGTCGCTGCTGCGGGCCCCGGAGGCGGGCGGCCACGGCGAGGACCTGACGGGGCTGACGGTGGTGCTGCTCGAGGGTTCCGACCGCAATTCGACGATGTTCGTGCGTCTGGTCGCCGCGACCGGGCTGGTGCCGTACCGGCCGCCGCTGCGGGTGCGGGTGGCGGCGCGACTGGCGCCGTGGCTGCCGCCGGTTCCGGTCGATCGGGGGCTCGCCGGGTTGATCGAGCAGCTGGCGGCGCAGCTGGCGGGCTCGCTGGCCGACGATCCGGGGCGGCAGACGCAGGTGCGCCGGGCCGCGCGGCTGCGCCTGCTGACCGGGGTGCTGCATCTGGAGCGGGCCCGCGAGGACCTGATCGGTGCCGTGGGGTCGCGGGCGCCGCTGGCGACGGCACTGCGTCGATGGTCCCTGGCGGCGGCGCTGGCCGCGGCGCACGCGGTGGTGAACCATCCGGAGGTGTACCGCACGGCCGGGATCGGTCCGGGCCTCCCGGCGGCCGGAACGACCGGCCGCTACGGTCCGGTCGTCCGGTGCGGCCGGACGGCATGGCACCGCGTCCACCGCCGGTCCGCCCGCGCGAGCGAGCTACGGGCCGTGCCGGAGCGGGCGCTGCCGCCGTCCACTCGGGGGACGGGCGGGGAGCGGGACGGCCCCGGCCACCGGGCCGAATGACAACGCGGTCCGGCAACGGGGCGCATGCCACCGCGCGAGCGGTCGACGAGCGGGCCGCCGGGCTCTGCGGCGCGACGACATTCTCGGCGCGGCATTCTCAGCGCAGCGGCAGCTCGATCCCGCGCTCCTCGGCGGGACGGGGGCCGAAGATGCGACGCTCGGACTCGGCGATCCGGGTGTCGTTGATGCTGGCCTCGCGGCGGCGCATCAGGCCCGAGTCGTCGAACTCCCACAGTTCGTTGCCGTAGCTGCGCCACCACAGGCCCGCCGCGTCGTGCCATTCGTACTGGAAGCGCACGGCCATGCGGTGACCGCGGAATCCCCACAGCTGCTTGCGCAGTGCGTAGTCGAGTTCGCGCTCCCACTTGCGGGTGAGGAACGCGACGATCTCGTCGCGGCCGGTGACGAACTCGCCGCGGTTGCGCCACACCGAATCCGGCGTATAGGCGAGCGCCACCCGCTGCGGATCCCGGGTGTTCCAGGCGTCCTCGGCCAGCTGCACCTTCTCGCGGGCGGCGGCTTCATCGGTGAACGGCGGCAGGGGCGGTCGGGTCACGGTAGGTCCTTCCGGTCGGAGGTCACGATGTCGGCGACGGCGGGACCGTCGTCGGCACGGCGTCGCGCGGACTTCAGGATCGCCTGGGTATCCCAGCCACCGCCGTGTCCTTCAGGACACGAACCCCACACATGCAGACATCGCGGGTTGCTAGTGTCGCGGCATGGGCAGACAGGTGGCCGTGCTGGCGTTCGAGGGGGTGCGGCTGCTGGATACCACGGCGGTGCTGGAGGTGTTCAGCACGGCGAACGCCCTGGGCGGGCGGTACGAGATCACGCTGTGCTCCCCGGCCGGGGAGCCGGTGACCACCGCGTCGGGCACCCGGCTGCTGGTGGACGCCGCGTATTCGGCTCTCGCGCAACCACATACCGTGCTGGTGCCGGGCGGTCCGGCGCTGCCGCACGCACCGGTTCCGCCCGAACTCGTGGCCGCGCTCGGCGAGTTGTCGGGCCCGGCGCGGCGGGTGGCCTCGGTGTGCACGGGCGCGTTCGCCTTGGCACAGGCCGGGCTGCTGACCGGCCGCCGCGCGACCACACACTGGCGGCATGCCGGGCGCCTGGCCCGCGCGTATCCGGGGATCACCGTCGAACCGGACGCCATCTACGTCCGCGACGGCGCCGTGCTGACCTCGGCCGGGGTGAGCGCCGGGCTGGATCTGGCGCTGGCGCTGGTGGAGGAGGACGAGGGTCCCGCGCTGGCCCGCGACGTGGCCCGCGATCTGGTGATCTTCCTGCAGCGTCCCGGCGGACAGTCCCAGTTCTCGGTGGCCGCCCGCACCCCGCGCCCGCGCCGCGACGGCCTGCGCGCGGTCCTGGACGCGGTGCTCGCCGACCCGGCCGGAGATCATTCCCTGACCGCCATGGCCGCCCGCGCCGCCGTCAGCACCCGGCATCTGACCCGCCTGTTCGGCGACGAATTGGCCACCACGCCAGCCGCTTTCGTGGAGTCGGCGCGGGTGGAGGCCGCGCAGGCCATGCTCGAATCCGGCGAATCGGTGACGGCGGCGGCCCGCCGCTCGGGACTGGGCAGCGACGAATCGCTGCGCCGCGCCTTCCTCCGGCACCTGGGCATCACCCCGTCGGCCTACCGAGCCCGCTTCCGCACCACGGCCCGCTGACCCGCGCGGCGGTACCGGGGGACTCGAGGTTTACCTCAGCGCAACGCGTAGCGTGCGGCGAGGGCGGGAATGGCGGCGATCTTGTCGGCGGGCAGCGAGTCCCAGCGCAGGCCGGGCGGGCGGTGCGGCTCGTCGCAGCGGATCACCGCGTCGGGGGTGACGATCAGGTCGACGCGGCAATCGTGGTCGGCCTCGGGCAGTTCGTCGTCGACGACCTGCAGCCGGTGCACGGTGGTGGCGATGAGGGTGCGCTCATCGATCAGCCCGACCTCCTGCAGCAGCGCGATCTCGATATCGGAGTACCCCGCGCCCTTGCCCAGCCGCACACCCCGGCGATTGACCGCGACGCTGCCGAGCACGATCAGGTCGATCGGCAGCATCTCGTCGACCTCCACATTGCGGGCGATCCGCACGGCGATGTCCTTGCGGGCGGCCTCGGCCGCCGGGACCGGGAGATACGCGGGATCGAGCAGGTAGAACGGCTTGGCCGCGGCGAGGCGCGGGCAGGCCATGTAGATCAGCTTCCCCGCGGCCAGCGCGTGCCGCCGCACCGGTAGCTGGGCGGTATCGGGCACCGTGGTGATCACGCGCGCGGCGCGCCACTCGGGCAACTCGGCGAGCCGGTCGGCGGCGGCCGCGGCGCCGACGAATTCGGGAATGTTGCAGGGCGCGCCGTCGGGCACCGCGCGCTCGTGGGCCAGCAACGACCAGATGCGTTCCCGCACCACCTGTTTCGCGTGATCGACACTCACTGCGCCACTCCTCTGGTTGCCGTCGGCACCGGTGCCCCCGCGCCGGTCCGCTGATCGATCGGACGAAGCCGCAGCGGTGCGCGATGCTCAGCCCGCTCGCCGTGCCGGATGCAGGCGGGACAGGGCCATGCGGGCCTCGGCGCGGGAGATGAGCTGGTCGTCGTCGAGTTCGGCGATGGCGGCCTCGAGCCACTCACGGACCAGCGTGGACAGGCCGATCCCGCGTTCGGCCGCGAGCTGTTTGAGCCGGGTGTGCAGGCGCAGCGGCAGCCGGATGGAGCTGGTGATCATGATGTCCTCGTCCGGCGGCAGCGGCGGCGGTACCTGTTCCGGGGATACCGGGTCGTCGCTGAAGGTCAGCCGGTCCAGGAATGCCGTCACCTCCTGCGGGGTGGACGGGAAGTCCTTGTCGCTCATCGCCGGTTCTCCTGTTCCCACTGTTCGAACACCGTCAGTTCGTCGCCGCGCATCTCGCGGGCGCCGATGATCAGCCACGTCCAGCTGTCCTGCCGGCGGGCGGCGACGATGAGCGGCCGCCCGGCGTCGGTGCGGGCCCACAGGGTGAGCACCGCGACGTTGCCGTCGTGGGCGAGCCGCGGCCACCGCCGCCTGCTCTCGAGGATCTGCCGAACCTCGGAGGTCTCGATGCCGATCAGGTGAGCGAGCGCCCAATCCGGCCACTCGAAACCCATGACCTCATACTACGCGCGTAGTAACTGCTGCTGGCAGGGTTTTGTGCGCAGAACCGGTCGGCCGGTTGCGCTGTGGCAGGCGACGGCGGCGGATTCACTCACCCCTCGAACAGCGGCCGCCCGACGTAGTCGCCCGGCCCGGACGCGCCGGGCGCGATCGCGAAGACCGCGGATCCGACGGGCGTCGTCCAGGTGTTGAGCGCGTCGAATTCGGCCAGCCGGGCCTGCACCGGCAGGAACTGGGTGTCGATATCGCGCTGGTAGGACGCGAACAGCAGGCCCGAATTCGAGGTGGCGCCCGGTGCGGGGGCGTCGTCGTAGTTGTAGCCGCGCCGCAGGAACCGTTCGCCGTCGGTGGTGTGGTGGGCGCGGGCGATATGCGACGAGGGCGGAATGACCGGAATGCCGTTGCGGTCCACGGCCGCGAAATCCGGTTCGTCGAATTCGCGGGTCCCCGTCAGCGGCGCACCGGTGGCGATGCGCCGCCCCACCGTGAGCTCGCGGCCGTCGGCGTCGAGTTCGTCCCAGGTGTCGAGGTTCATCTCGATCCGGCGCAGCACCAGCGAGGTGCCCCCGGCCAGCCAGGGGTGGGTGGCGCCGTCGTCCCAGACGAGCCGATCGAACTCGCCCGGTTCGACGTTGACGGTGCCGTCGACCTGACCCATCAGATTCCGCATCGTCTGGCCCCGCGCCGCGTTGCGGAAGCCGCGCTGCACCCACCGCACCGACACCAGCGAGGTCACGCTCTTGCACAGCGCCCGCACCGCGTGCGAGACCGTCGTCGCCTCGTCCGCGCAGACCTGCAGCAGCAGGTCCCCGTCGCCGTAGGCGGGGTCGAGCCGGTCGATCGGGAACCGCGGCAGCGGCCGCAGCCAGCGCGGGCGTGCCGACTCCAGCCCCGCGACGGTGAACAGCCGCGGCCCGAACCCGATGGTGACGGTGAGCCGCGCCGGTCGCGCGGCCAGTTCGGGTTCGGTGTCGGCGAGCGCCGGGCGGCCCCGGGTGAGCCGGGCGGCGTCACCGGTCCACAGCTTCAGCAGCCCGGCGATATCGTCGCGGCCGGTCCCGGGCCGCAGGTCCAGCGCGACGAAGGCCGCGTGTCGCTGCGGCGCGGTCGCGATGCCGCCCTGGTGGGGTCCGTAGCACGGTTCGGTCGCCTGCGCCGGATCCGGTTCGGACTCGGAGTGCGCGAATCTCTCGGCGCTCCAAGCGATTCCGGCGGCACCGGCGATTCCGGCCGCGGCGGCGCCCCCGCCGAGCAGGCGCCGTCGCGACAGCCGCGGCTCAGCCACCGTGCGCGGCGGGGGAGTCGCCGGTGGGTGCGTAGTTCTCCTTGTTGCCGGGGAAGTCGCGCACCTGAGCGGTGAAGGTGGTGCTGGAGCCGTCGGCGAACTTCAGCGTGATCGGCACCTCCGAGCCGGTGCGCAGCGGCGCCTTCAGATCCATGAACATCAGGTGGTCCGAGCCCGGTTGCAGCGTCGCGCTCCCGTGCGCCGGGACGGGCATGCCACCGGCCTTGGGGCGCATCGTCTTCGAGCCGTTGGTGTCGACGGTCTCGTGGATCTCCATCCGGCCCGAGGCGGGGCTGGTGGCGTCGACGATGCGGGCCTCGCGGTCGGAGGTGTTGTCGAATTCGGCGAAGGCCGCGGACATGCCGTGGTCGGCGGCCTTGATCCACTGCTCGGCAACCCGCACCGAATCGGCCTGGGAGGCCGCAGCGGTGTCGTTCCCGGACGAGCAGCCGGTGAGTACGACCGGGACGGCGAGGACCGCGACGGCCAGGCCGCCGAAGCGGGCGAAAGTGTATGTGGACATGGAGAACTCCGTTTCTGAGAGGTAGGGGACACCACCGTCCGGTACGCCGTGGCCGTCGAGCGCGCACGCAATCGCGCGGCACGCAACCGTGAGCAGCGGACGCTCACGCTGTCCGTGCCCGCGGCACGCGAGACCCACGCGGAGCCAGGCCATCCGAGGGCGCACCGCAGCCGCAGTGCCCGGTTCGCCGCCGTCGTGTCCGACGAGCCCTTCCGAGCACGGTGCGCCGTGTGCGGCATGGACCGCCGATTCCGGGTGCT
The DNA here is from genome assembly GCF_029869545.1 of Nocardia wallacei. GTDB lineage: Bacteria > Actinomycetota > Actinomycetes > Mycobacteriales > Mycobacteriaceae > Nocardia > Nocardia wallacei_A. The sequence continues at coordinate 13,480 of NZ_JARWQD010000311.1, forward strand.
ACATCGACCCCCGAGTGCGGTCCGGATCGGCGACGGCTGGTTGCGGACGGTGCCGGGCTCGGCTGTGCCGGTTTCCCTGTCGGCGCGGACCTGCGTCCGCGCGGATCTGTCGGCCGGACTCACGGCGGGGTGCCGGGACGGCCTCGCGATCCGGGCGGGTCAGGTCACGCGATCGCGAGACCTACCGAACGGTGGAGGAAGAAGGCCGGGTCCCGTGGTGGCCCGCGCCGCCCGATACCCGAACTGATCAGCAGGCGCCGCGGCGCCGCGCCCCCGGTGTGGCGGGGGAGGAGAGGGGACCCCGGCGGCGCGGGCACGGAAGCCGCGAGCGCGACCACGGCCCGCCGCACACTCGACAGGGCGCGGCCGAGCGCGACCTCGGCGCCGCGAATGAGCAAGGCGCCCACCGGAATCGCCACCAGGTGCGCGATGAGCATCGCGGAGCTGAACATCGCCGGATGACAGTGCTCCGGCGACATCGACAGCGCGGCATGCCCGATCGCCTGCCCCGCCGCGAGCATGAGCATCAGCCGCGGCAGCCCGCTACCGATCGCGGAAACCAGGACTCCGGTGAGCGTGCACGCGGTGACGAGCAGGGTGAGAGCGGTGGATCCGACCGCGATCGCGCCACCACCGAGCGCATGAGCGGCAATACTCACGGCCCCCGACGCCGCGCCGACGCACGCGCCACGCAACCGCGCCGCAGGATCCGCCGATGACCGCACCCGGACATCGTACGGTCCGCGGGACCGGCCGCGGCGTTCAGTCCGGGTGGCGCCCGCCACAACCCGGATCAGTCGGCGATCGGCAGCAGCTGCGGGCGTTTGGCGGTCACGCCCGCGCCGGAGGACACCCCGCGCAGGCGCCGCCCGATCCAGGGAGCCATATGCAGTGCGGCCCACCGCAATTCGGCCGCGACCAGTTCGGTCAGGCCGCGCCGCAGCGGCGGCAGCGGCTGCCGCCAGCTGCCGTCGGCACCCGGAAGGCGCAGGGTATCGGCGACCGCGCGGGCGACCAGATCGTGGCCGAGCGGATTGAGATGCAGGCGATCCTCGGCCCACACCCGCGGGTCGGTGGTGGCCGCGACCGGCTCGAAATCGACGAGGATGACGCCGGGCCGCCGGGCCAGCTCCCGCACCCGGGCATTCATCGCCCGCACGCGCGCCGACAGCGGCCGCACGATCGGGGCCACGCCGCCGATATCGGGATAGGTGAACGTCACCACGCGGGCACCGGCGGCGGTGAGCGCGGCGAACATGGCATCGATGTCCGCGAGTACCGCGTCCTGGTCGAAGCGGGGGCGGATCAGGTCGTTCATTCCCGCCACCACGGAGGCGAGGTCGGGCTCGAGCGCGAGCGCGGGCCCGAGTTGCTCGGCGCGAATGGCGGCCGCCCGCCGTCCGCGCACCGCCAGATTGGCATACGCCGACCGGGGATAGGCCCGTGCCAGGTGATCGGCCAGGCGATCGGCCCAGCCGCGATGACCGCCCCGGCCGTCGGGGTCGCCGACACCCTCGGTCTGGCTGTCACCGAGCGCGACGTACCGCGAGATCGGCCGCCCTGCTGCGTTGTCCGTTGTCACCTGCACCTCCACGGAGCCACTGCGGAGAGCACATGGTACGTCGCGGTGGAAAACGGCCCGGAAACAGCAGTCGGCGGTATTCCCCCGCTCGTGTTCCCGCGCGTCAGGCGGAACCGGGGCCGTGCGGGTCGATGTGGTCGTGGAGGGTCTCGACGAGGCCGCTCATCGCCACCAGTGAGGATTCGTCGCGATAGGTGATCCCCGGAAACTGGTCGGTGGACGCGATGAAGATGCGATCGGGCGCGGACCACTGCACGCGAATCGCGGAGAGCCGAATGCGCCGGTCGATGTCGTCCATCGGGGGCCTTACACATCGTCGTGCCGACCAGGGTCGAATGCAGCATGACACACCGTCGCGTCGCGCGGAAGCGGGCCGCTGCCGCCGGTGGGGAGCCGGTCCGGCACGGCGCGAGTCGGCGCGGTATTCAGCGCCGTGGCGCGGCGGTGGCGAGGTGGGCGAGGACGAGGTCGGCGACCGCGGCCATCCCGGCGGCGGTGGGATGACAGGGCGCCCCGGGATAGTGACGGCCGGGGGCCGGGACATAGAAGTCGACGGTCCACGCATCGGGCGTACCGGCGGCATGCGCGAGGCTGGGCGTGCGCACGTCGACGAGGTCGGCCCCGGCGCGGGCGGCCGCCGCCGCGGTGTGGGTGGCGAGCGCCTCGGCGAAGTGCCGGTAGTTGCGGTCGACGGCGGTATCGGCCGTCGTCGCGGGGCCGAGCACCGACAGATAGTTCACCACCAGCACCCGCGCGTGCGGCGCCCGCTCGCCGACACCCTCGAGCACCTCGGTGATCCGCCGCTCCACGGTGTGCAGGCGATGGTTGACCGCCGTCTCGTCGCCCAGTTCGGCCAATTTCGGCAGCAGCCGCAGCGGCCGCGGCAGCCGGCGCGCGATCAGATAGGGGGTGAGACCGATATCGTTGCCCCCGATCGTGACCGTGACCAGATCCGTGTCCGCATCGACGGCCTCGAGCTGCGGCGGCTGCCCGAACTGGCGTTCCCGCAGAATGTGCTCGCAGGTGGCGCCGCTGCTGGTGACATCGGTGAGCCGCAGCCCGGCCGCGCTCGCGACCCGATGCGGATAGTTGTTGTGCGAGCGCCCCGCCAGCCGCGGCGACTGCCGCACCCGCGGCGCGATCCCCGGCCCCGACGCGTACGAACTGCCCAGTGCCACATAGCCGCGGCCGCGCCACCGATCCAGCCCCGCCGCCCCGCCGTGCTCGAGCATCGCGCCCATCTCCCTGACGATGCCCGGATCAGAGCAGCTCGTATTCGGCCGCGCGCAGATCGTCGGGAAATACGAAGCGGCGCAACGCCCAGAACCGGAATCCCATCGCCAGCACCACGCCGAGGATCTGCCCGGTGACGAAGTTGGCCACCGCCTGGGTCGGCGCGCTGACGTGCGGCACCCGGATGTCGAACAGGTACAGCGAGATCGCCTGCGGGATCAGGGTGACGCCGATGGACAGCGCGCTCACCGCGAAGAACAGCGCGGCCTCGTGGTGGCGCTGGCGGCCACCGCGGGTGTTGAACGACCACTCCCGATTCAGGATGTAGGACACGATGGTGGCGATCAGCACGCCGAACGCACGCGCGGTGAGCGGCTTGTCCTGCAGCACGGTCAGTTTCAGGGCGTACACGACGCCGGTATCGACGAACCAGGTGATCGCGCCGACCACCGCGAACTTCATCAGCTCCTGATGCTGAACGAGTTTGGCGCGATAGGTTTCCGGCAGCCGATCGAGGACGGGTTGCACCAGCGACACGGCACCCACCATAACCGGGCCCGCCGTCGGCGGCATGCGCTGCGCGGATTCGCGCAGGCAGGGCGCGCTGCTACTGCGGCCGCGACGGCGCCGGTAGCCCCACCAGATCCGCGCACACCCGCGTCAACCGATCACCCAGCGCGTCGTCCTGGGCGACCCGGGAAGGAGCCTTGACACGATCCTTCTGGAAATAGCATCCGGTCACCGCCGCCAGATCGGCATCGGTCGCCAGCGAGGCCAGCCGCCGCCCACCCTCCTCTGCGGGCACCATGAAGATCCGCTTCACCGCCCCCATCACCGGCTTGGTGAACCACGGCAGGAAATCCCAGATCCCGGTCGACACCGCACCGGGATGAAAGGCGTTGGCCGTCACCCCCGTACCCGCCAGCCGCCGCGACAACTCCCGCGCGTACAGCACATTCGCCAGCTTGGACCGGCTGTACGCCTTCTGCCCGGAATAGCCACGCGCACAACCGAGATCGTCCAGATCCACCGTCGCGCCGTAATGCATCACCGACGAGGTGAACACGATCCGCGACGGCGCGCTGTGCACCAGCCGATCCAGCAGCAGCTCGGTGAGCAGGAATCCGCCCAGGTGATTGGTCGCGAAGGTGGACTCCAGCCCGTCCGCCGTCTCGCCGCGGGAGAAGAAGAATCCGCCCGCATTATTGGCCAGCACATCGAGCCGGGGGTAGTCCTCGCGCACCGTGCCAGCCAGCCGCCGCACCGAATCCTGCGACGCCACATCGCATTCCACGGTGTCCACCGCGCCCGCCCCCGCCGCGCGCACCGCATCGGCCGCCGCCGCGAGCTTGTCCGGATTGCGTCCCACCAGCACCAGCCGATCGCCCCCTGCGGCGATCTGCCGTGCGGCCGCCAGCCCGATGCCTGATGTCGCCCCCGTAATCAGGATCGTCCTCATACCCCACCACCATGCCAGATCCGCCCGCCCCTGTCCTGCCACACCGAGACCACCCCTACCACCGCGAAACACCTTTGGTGCCAATCGTCAACCGGTACCGTGAACGGATGGAGCCGGTACTCGTGACAGGCGCCGCCGGGGGACTGCAGGGCTCGACCGGCCGCCACCTCGCCGCCCTGCTGTTGGGCCGCGGCATCCCGGTCCGCGCCTTCGTCCACACCGACGACGACCGCGTCGCCCCGCTGCGCGCCCTCGGCGCGGAGGTCGTCGTCGGCGACCTGCGCGATATCGCCGTCACCCGCGCCGCCCTCGACGGCGTCCGCCGCGCCTACTTCACCTACCCCGTCATCGACGGACTCGTCGACGCCGCAGGCGCTTTCGCCGTCGCGGCCCGCGACGCCGAGCTGCAGCGCGTCGTCGCCGTCTCGCAACTGGCCGCCGGACCGCAGGCGCTCACCCCGCGCATGCGCCAGCACTGGGTGGCCGAGCAGGTCCTGGACTGGGCCGGTATCGGAGCCGTGCATCTGCGCGCCGCCGTGTTCCACGAAAATCTCGCCCTGATCGCCGATACCGGCGACGGCACCCGGCTGCCGCTGCCGATGGGCCCGGAGACCACGGTGCTGCCCCTGATCGCGGCCGTCGATGTCGCCCGCGTCGCCGCCGGTCTGCTCGCCGAGGCCGACCGCCCCGCCGATCCGGTGCTGCTGCTCACCGGCGACGTCCTGCCCATCGGCGAGGCCGCCCGGCTGCTCGGCCGCACCTACACCGATATCGCACCGCCGCAGTGGCATCGCTGGGCCCTGGAGTTCTACGGTTCCGGCCACGCCGCCGAGCACCTCTCCAAACTCTGGGAGATCTTCCGCCTGCTCGGCGAGGGCACCGGCCTGTACCAGGTCACCCCCGATATCGAGAAGTACGGCGGCCACCCGCCCACCTCGCTCGCGCACTTTGCCGCCCACCGATCCCGATAGCGGCGACGTAGGGTCGAGGCCATGCAGCTCGACCTGGTCACGCTCGTCGTCGCGGACTACGACCCCGCGCTCGCCTTCTTCGTCGACCTGCTCGGCTTCGACCTGATGGAGGACACCGCGGCACACACCAACGACGGCCGCCCCAAACGCTGGGTGGTGGTCCGCCCACCCGGCGCGCACACCGGCCTCCTGCTCGCCCGCGCCGACGGCCCGGCACAAACCGCCGCGATCGGGCAGCAGACCGGCGGCCGGGTCGGATTCTTCCTGCGTGTCGACGATTTCGACGCGGCATACCGGCGCATGACCGCCGCGGGCGTCCGATTCCACACGGCCCCGCGCGACGAACCCTACGGCCGCGTCGCCGTCTTCGCCGATATCTCCGGCAATCGCTGGGACCTGCTCGGCCCGGACCCGCGCACATTACCCGCCGGGTAATCGTCTCGCCGCACGCCGGTTCGTACGATCGAGCACGTGCAAACCCAGACCGCAGGTGATCTGCTCCGGCACTGGCGGGTCACCCGCCGCCTCAGCCAGCTGGAACTGGCCGGGCGCGCCGAGACCTCCGCCCGCCACCTCAGCTTCATCGAGACCGGCCGCGCCACCCCGAGCCGCCAGATGATCCTGCACCTGTCCGAGGAGCTGGAAATCCCGCTCCGCGAACGCAATCGGGTGCTGCTGGCCGCGGGATACGCACCCGTCTACGCCGAACCCGGATTGGACAGCCCGCAGATGCAACCCGTCCGCACCGCCATGCGCCAGATCCTGGCCGGGCACGAACCGTTTCCGGCCCTCGCGGTCGACATGCACTGGACCATGGTCGACGCCAACGCCAGCGCCGGGCTGTTCCTGCAGGGCATTCCGGCCGACCTCCTGACCCCGCCCGTGAACGCGCTGCGGCTGAGCCTGCATCCGCAGGGCCTGGCGCCCCGCATCGTCAACCTCGCCGAATGGCGCGGGCACCTGTTCGAACGACTGCAACGCCAGATCGAGATCACAGGCTCCGCGCCGCTGGGGGCGCTGCTGGCCGAGCTGCGCGACTATCCCGGCGGCGAACACGCGCCCGGCCTGCCGGAACCCGAACAGGCCGTGGTCCCACTTCGCCTGCGCCACAACGGAACCGAACTCGCGTTCATCAGCGCCATGACGGTCTTCGGGACACCGATGAACGTCACCGTCGCCGAACTGGCCATCGAATCGTTCTTCCCCGCCGACCCCGCCACGGCGGAATTCCTCCGCAGCGGACCACACGGAACGTAACGGCGTGCCGGGCTCGCCGTGCCGAATCGAGATCATGAGCGAAGCCGCCGCATCCGTCAGCGATCTGCTCGGTATCCCGGTCTCGACGATGTCGGACCTCGGGCGCAGCCACGCGTGGACGCTGCACCGTGCCCGCCTGGCCGACGGACGGGACGTCTTCGTGAAAGCGGCCGACGGCGAGCTCGATTCGGGGTCCGGATCGGCCCTGCACGCGGAGGCCGCCGGGTTGCGCTGGCTGGGGGAGGGGGATCGGGCCGGGCTGGTGCCCGCGGTCCTGGGGTCCGACGAACGGACGCTCGTCCTGCCGTGGCTGCGGCCGACCGCGCCCACGGCAGCGGCGGCCGAGGAGTTCGGTCGCGCGCTGGCGGCGCTGCACGCGACCGGCCCCGCCGAGTACGGCGCGCCCTGGCCGGGCTTCATAGCCACACTGCCGCAGGACAATTCGCCGACGGCAGGGGAGTGGGGGCCGTGGTACGCCCAGCGGCGCCTGGCGCCCCTGCTGCCCGCCGCGGCACCGCGGCTCGGCACCCGGGGCGTCGGCCTGGTCGAGCGGGTGATGAGCGAGATCGATTCCCTCGCAGGCCCTTCCGAGCCGCCGAGCCGCATTCACGGCGACCTGTGGTCGGGCAATCTGGTGTGGACCGCGGCGGGGGTGAAGGTCATCGACCCGGCCGCGCACGGTGGCCATCGCGAATCCGATCTGGCCATGCTGGCGCTGTTCGGAGCGCCCCACCTCGATCGCGTGACGGCGGCCTACCGCGAGGCGTATCCGTTGAGTTCCGGTTGGCGGCACCGCATTCCGCTGCACCAGTTGTATCCGCTGCTCGTGCATGTAGTACTGTTCGGCGGCTCGTACCGGTCGATGACGATCGACGCGGCCGAATCGGCACTGCGCGGATAGCTGGACATCGCGGGGCGGCTCTGTGATCGTTATTACGATACCGATACTGAAATATGCGCATCTAAACATGTATGCGCAGTCATGTCGCAGCGGCCGCCGGAAGGCGCTCGTCACTACCGAAAAGCCCAGATCGGGGGAGGGGAGCGCACGGGCGTGCCGACCGCGGTGGTCTAACGTCTGGGCAATGGAACTGCGGCGGATCCACCACGCGGCGATCATCGCGTCGGATTACGAAAGGTCGAAGGCGTTCTATACGGACGTGCTGGGGCTGCGAGTGGTGGCGGAGAACTATCGGGCCGAACGACGCTCGTACAAACTGGATCTCGCGTTGCCGGACGGGGCGCAACTGGAGTTGTTCTCGTTCCCGGACCCGCCCGCGCGTCCGTCGCGGCCGGAGGCGTGCGGGCTGCGGCACCTGGCCTTCGCGGTGGGGGATGTGGCGGCGACGCTCGCGGAGCTGCGGGGTAGGGGAGTGCGGACGGAGGAGGTGCGCGTCGACGAATACACGGGGCGGCGGTTCGCCTTCTTCTTCGATCCCGATGATCTGCCGCTGGAGCTGTACGAAGCGTGATCGGCCCCGGAAAAAGATAGAAAAATGTGGACATGCGTATCTATGCATTCAAATCCCGGTTGCCCGTGCCGAGCCGAGACTTCCACTCGTAACTCACGTTGACCACGCCTCACCATCGGCCACGAGGTGAGGGCGGGCATCGCAGCTACAGCGGGGGTTTGCGGGCCTCGATGAGGGTGCGGGTGGAGTGGGCGAGGAAGGGTCCGTCGGTCTGGATCCGGTCGTGCAGGTCGCGCAGGCGGGCGCGGTAGCGGTCGACGGTGAATCCGGGAACCATCCAGATGACCTTGCGGAGGAAGTAGACGACGGCACCGATGTCGTTGAACCGCATGGGGAGTCGTTCGGTTCGCAGGTCCGTGATGTGTAGACCGGCGGCTTCGGCGTCGGCCCGTTCGGCCTCGGGGGCGCGGCGGCGGCGCGCGTCGGGCTGTGGGCCGAGGAAGTATTCGACCAGCTCGAATACGCTTGCCGGGCCGACGTGCTGGGCGAGGTAGGTGCCGCCGGGCGCGAGGACGCGGTGGATCTCGCTCCACCAGACGGTCGCCGGGTGGCGGCTGGTGACGAGCTCGAAGGCGTTGTCGGCGAAGGGCAGCGGTGGTTCGTCGGGGTCGGCGACGACGACCACGCCGCGCGGGTGCAGCAGGGCGGTCGCCTTGGCGAGGTTGGGTGGCCAGGATTCGGTGGCGGCCATGGTCGGCGGGAAGGTCTCGGCGCCGGCGAGGACCTCGCCGCCGCCGGTCTGGATGTCGAGCCCGGAGGCCACCGTCGTGAGCCGGCGGCTGATCAGGCGCTGATAGCCCCAGGTGGGGCGCTCCTCGGTGGCGCGGCCGTCGAGCCACGAGAAGTCCCAGCCGTCGACCGGCGCGGCCGCGGCCTCGGCAACGAGGTCGTCGAAGGTGCGTGACATGCCTCGATCGTGCCCGGTCGGTGGCGTGTGACCGCAACCGGTTTTCCGAGTCCGGTGCGGTCGCACGCGGCTGTGACGGCTCCCATACGATGGCCGGATGACCAAAGTGCTGCTGAACACCTCAGCCGGGGACATCACGCTCGAGCTGGACGAGACCAAGGCGCCGAAGACGGTCGCGAACTTCGTGGACTACGTCAAGGCCGGTCATTACGACGGGACCATCTTCCACCGGGTGATCTCGCGCTTCATGGTGCAGGGCGGCGGTATGACCGCGGACATGCAGCAGAAGCCGGCGCCGAACCGGGTGGAGAACGAGGCGAACAACGGCCTGCGCAACGACAAGTACACGGTGGCCATGGCCCGCACCTCGGATCCGCATTCGGCCAGCGCCCAGTTCTTCATCAACACCTCGGACAACGACTTCCTGAACTACCCCGGCCAGGACGGCTGGGGGTACGCGGTGTTCGGGAAGGTCGTCGACGGTACGGCCGTCGTGGATGCGATGGACGGTGTGCGCACCGGTTCGCGTGCGGGCCACCAGGACGTGCCGGTGGAGCCGATCACGATTCTGTCCGCGCAGCTGGCCTGAGCGGTTGCCGGGAGGCGGCGGACCCATAGGATGGGACCGCCGCCTTCGTCGCATGTCGGGCCGCGGCCCTAGGCGTCGAGTACGTGGGGTTCACGGGAGACCACGGGCGGCAGCACCGACCACGGGAAGTTGATCCAGCGGTCGGTGGGCTTCCAGACGTATTCGCAGTCGACCTCCGAGCGCGGCTTCTGGTAGATGACCGCGCAGCGCACCTCGGCTACCTTGTGCGCGCAGAAGTCGCGGACGAGTTTGAGGGTGGCGCCGGTGTCGGCGACGTCGTCGGCGACGAGGACGCGCGCCCCGGCGAGGTCGACGGCCTGGGGGACGGGCGGCAGCATGACGGGCATGTCGAGTCGCTGGTCGACGCCGGTGTAGAACTCGACGTTCATCACGTGCAGGTTCTTGACGTCGAGCGCGTAGCCGAGGGCACCCGCGACGAACAGGCCGCCGCGCGCGATGGACAGGATCAGGTCGGGCTCGAATCCGTCGCCCGCGACCTGTTCGGCCAGTTCCCGGCTCGCCGTGCCGAACAGTTCCCAGGTGAGTTCTTCGCGATCCGACATGCGCGGCCCCTTCCGACGTGGATGGAAAGAACCTAGACCACCGCGGGTCCGGGCCGTCGCGGCCCCTTGCCATCGACGGCAGGCCGGGCCTTAGACCAGTCGGTGGCCGCCGTCGACGTGAATGACGCTGCCGGTCATGAATTCGTTGGACAGCACGGCGTGGAACGCGGCGGCGATGTCGTCGGGTCCGCCGATTCGCGCGACGGGGAGCCTGGCGGACATGGCGGACAGGCGTTCCTGTTTCGCCGCACCGGCGAATTGGTCCCAGATGGGGGTGTCGACCCAGCCGGGGGAGACGGCGTTGACGCGGATCGGTGCGAGTTCGAGGGCGAGGGCGCGCACGAGCCCTTCGAGGGCGGCGTTGGCGGTGGCGACCATCGATGCGCCGGTGGCGGGGCGGTAGGCGGCGATGCCGGAGGTGACGGTCAGCGAGCCGGTGAGCCGGGGTGCGGCGTGTTTGGCCACGAGCCACGGCCCGAGGATCTTGGTGTCGACGACGGTGCGCGCGTCGGCGAGCGGGAACTCGCCGAGCGGCCCGTATCCGGCACGCATGTCGGCGGCGGTGACGACGACGTGGTCGAGCGTGGGGAATTCGCCGAAGAGCCGCTCGACGGAGGTTTCGTCGGCGATGTCGACGCGGCGCCGGTGCAGGCGGTCCCCGGCGGCCAGCGCCGCTGCCGCGGCGTCGAGCCGGTCGGCGGAGCGCCCCGCGATGATGACCCGGTGGCCGTGGGCGAGCAGGCGGGCGGCGAGTGCGAGTCCCATGCCGGAGCTGCCGCCGATGACGAGTGTCGAGGTTTCGGTCATGGTGACGACTGTCGGTCTTGCGCGGGCGGCGGGGGAGGCCGTGCGTGGCCTGGTCCTGGCGGGACCACCCCGCGGGATGTGCGGCGAGGCAGACTGGACGGGTGAGTGAGCGCCGTGTGCTGGGAGACTTCCTGCGGGCCCGCCGGGCCCGCCTCCGGCCGCAGCAGGTGGGCCTGCCGCCGGGTGCCGGGCGGCGGCAGACGCCGGGTCTGCGGCGCGAGGAGGTCGCGACGTTGGCGGGGTTGAGCGTCGATTATTACGTGCGCCTGGAGCAGGGCCGGGATACGAATCCGAGTCTGGCGGTGCTGGATGCGCTGGCGGCGGCGCTGCGGCTGGGCGACGATGAGCGCACCCATCTGTACAACCTGGCGCGGGCGGTCGCTCGGCGGAGCACGGTGGCTCGTGCGGCACCCGCGGGGGCGCGGCCGGGGATGGTGCTGCTGCTGGAATCGGTGCGTCCCACACCGGCGTTCGTGCTGGATCAGGTGAGTAACCTGCTGGCGGCCAATCCCGAAGGGTTGCGGCTGTTGTCGGGGATCGGTGGCTGGGAGCCGGAGCGGCGCAACCTGATTCGCTACGTGTTCACGCATCCGGTGGCGCGGTCGGTGTTCGAGGACTGGTGGGGGATGGCGCGGGATTGTGTCGCGCATCTGCGGACCGTGCAGGGTGCTGATCCCGATGCTGCGGAGCTGGCGGCGCTGACGGCGGAATTGTGCTCGGCCAGTGCCGAATTCGAGGATCTGTGGGCGCACTACGATGTGCGTACCAAGCGGGGATCGCGGCGGGTGTTCCGGCACCCCGCGGTCGGCAGGTTCGAGCTGACGTCGGAGATTCTGACGGCGCCGGACGGTCAGCGGTTCGTCGCGTTCCAGGCCGATGCGCACGGCCCGGATCGCGACGCGGTCACCCTGTTAGGGCTTGTGGGTGACGATGTACCACAGGACGGCGAGGGTGCCGAGCACGAAAAGCGGTGACAGGACCCAGGTTTCGAATCGGTTGCCGGTGCGGTCGATGATGGGGACGCTGGTGCGCAGTTTCAGTGGCCACAGCAGGCGGCAGCCGCGGTCGGTGAGGCAGTCGCCGATCAGGTGGGCGAGGGCGCCGAGTCCGACGGAGAAGGGCAGCCAGGAGGGTTTGTCGGAGATCCAGTGGTCCATGGCGAAGGTGCCCGCGACCGCGAGCACGGTGACGCTGAAGTAGGAGCGGAATCCCTCGCCGGGCGGGCACAGGTTCAGGGCGCGCAGGGCGAGGGCGAGCAGGAAGAAGACGAGGCCGAGGGTGAACCAGCGGCCGATCCAGTGTTCGCCGGCCCAGGTGCCGACGGCGGCCGCGACGACGAAGGCCAGGGAGTGGGTGGCGTGGCGGTGCCCGCCGGAGACGGCGGAGATGATGCGGCAGGCGGTGTGCGTGATCGGTCCCAGCACATGCGAAATGGTTCCGTTGGGGTGATCGGCGTCGGGCAGCAGTGCCGCGCCCGCGGTGAGGAAGGTGCCCATCAGCAGGTCGACGGTGTCGAGATCACCGTATTGGAGCACGGGGTAGGTCAGAACCGAAAGTGGTAGTACGGCAGCGGCTCCCGCCCAGGCGAGGGCGCCGCTGGTCGCATGTGAATGTCCTAGCACCGGGGGAAGACTAGCTGATCTTGGTCGTCGCTCCCGCAAACCCTCAGGTGTGCGGGTGTGGGTCGACGATGCGGTCCAGGGCGTTGAGGTCGGATTCGAGTGCGTAGAAGGTGCGCAGTGCGATGACGAACGCGAAAAGCCCACCGACACACAGGGCTACGATGGTGCCGATCACCATCTGCTGCTGTGGCGGTGTGAGGAATACCAGTCCGGCGGGGACGCCGATGAGCGGAACCGATGCCGCCACACCGAGATACACGCGGCTGCGCCGGATGAGCCGGTGCAGGTGTGTGACGTCGGCGTCGGTGGTGTGCCCGGCGGCGACCAGGCCGGGGTAGTACCAGCGCAGCATGAAGAAGGTGACGGGGAAGTAGGTGTAGACCACGGCGACCGCGGCGGCGACGAGGTTGGAGGCGACGAGGTGTGCGGTGAGCCCGGGTGGGAGGGTGCCCAGGGAGTACAGCTTCGCGAGGAAGAGGGCGCCGGCGGAGATCCAGCCCGCGAAGGTCACCACGGCGATGCGGTCGCCGCAGGCGAGGGTGTCGTTGCGGGCCTTGGCGAGGGTCTGCTCGTCGAAGTGGTGGCCGCGGCGTAACCCGTTGGGTACCAGCAGGACCAGGCGGCACCAGTACAGCAGGACCGCGATGGCGAGCGGGTAGGCGACGAGGATGACGAGGAAGCCGAGCTGGATGAGCTGCGTGGCGGCGTCGGCGCCGAGTTCGTCGCGGATCAGGCGGATGTTGTGCACGGCCAGGTACAGCCCGGCCAGCAGCTGTCCGAGCAGGCTGGACAGGGTGACCACCGGCATCGGGCGCATCTTCATCCGGGCGCGCAGGCTGTGCTCGGGCGGGTCGACGAGGTCGCGGGCGGCGCGGTCCTGGCTGAGTTCGAGCTGGTGGGCGAGGTCGCGGCCGCTGGGGTAGCGGTCGGCGGGATCGGGGGCCAGGCAGGTGAGCAGTGCGTGGCGCAGCACGGCGGGGCAGTCGGGTGGCAGGGCGGCCGCGGCGGCGGGGTCGACGGGCCGGCGGCGGCGCTCGATCATGGCGTGCAGGGATTGTTCGGATTCTCCGGCGCCGGGTCCGTCGTCGAACGGGATGCGGCCGGTGAGTAGTTCCCACAGCACCACCGCCAGCGCGTACAGGTCGCTGCGGGTGTCGAGGTCGGCGGCTGTGGTGGCGCGTTGCGGATGGCAGGCCTCGAGTTGTTCGGGTGCCATGTAGGGCAGTGAGCCGCCGAAGTAGGCGACGGGGTTGGCGCCGGGTAGGTGGCGGCTGAAGCTGATGTTGAAATCGGCCAGTTTGGGTTGGCCGTCGGCGGTGAGCAGGACGTTGGCGGGCTTGATGTCTCGGTGCAGGACGCCGCGGTGGTTGGCGTAATCGAGGGCGGTGGCGAGGCGGGCGCCGAGCCAGGCGACGGTCTCCGGCCACGACAGGCGCTGGAGTTCGGCGCGGGTGGCCGACGGTTGCGGTTCGAGCATGCCGCCGGTGGTGGCCGCGGCGTCGATGGCCTCGAGCAGCAGGCGGCCGCTGCGGCGTTCGGGTGGGGTGCGGCGCAGCATGCGCAGCACGCCCAGCAGGGTGCCGCCGGGGATGTACTGCATGTACATCAGCTTGAGGTGCTGGTCGGTGATCTGGCGCTGGTCGAAGACGCGGACGATGTGGTCGTGGTCGAGTTGGGCGAGGGTCTGTGGTTCGGTGCCGCGGTCGTGGGAGATCTTGACCGCGACGAGTCGTCCCATGGATCGCTGCCGGGCGAGGAATACCCGGGCGAAGGCGCCCTGGCCGAGGGGGAGCAGCAGGTCGAAGTCGTCGATGGTGGCGCCGGGGTTGATGGTGTCGAGGGCGTCGAGGGCGGTGGGGTCGGCGAGCATGGTGGTGCGCAGGCCGTCGACGTCGAAGCCCTCGGTGATGCGGGCCATCTGGGTGGGGAAGTCCTGCTCGTATTCGCTCAGGTCGATGTCGCTGCGGCGGGAGCGGGCGCTGATCTCCTCGTAGATGAGGTCGGGGGGCAGTGGTGCGGCGCCGAGTTCGGGGAATTGGGCGCTGTAGTCGGCCAGGCGCAGGGCGTCGTCGCTGCGTTGCCAGCGTTCGTGCAGGTCGACCTTGATCAGTTCGATGAGGGCGGTTCGGCGCAGGGTGGGTTCGGCGGGTAGGTGCGCGGACAGGTCGGGGGGTTTGTCGTCGGAGTGCCATTGCTCGGCGAAGTGCGCGACAAGGCTCGTCAACGCGGTCTGCGTCGCGGTCGCGCGGTCGGCACCGGGGTCGGGTGCGGTCGCGCCGAGGTCGTCATCCATCGTCGCTCGCTTCGAACTTGGTTGTTCCCGGGCCCGGCCCCGAGAATATTCGATCCCTCGTGCGAGTAATCGACACTTCGCCGATACCGTTACTCGAGGTCGTCATATTCACCGCCATCATCCGGCGAATCGTGGGCGCGGTGCAAGCCGTTTGTTCTGCTGGCCTTAGCCGACGATAGCGAGATATGCTCCGGCGAGTTCGGTTCTCGGCGAAAGGGGTTGGCCCGTGACGGTGGCTGCCGCGGTGAAGGATCAGATTCAGCAGGTCGGCGCGGGGTTCATGTTCTCGCGGGAGACGAAGAAGTTCGGGGCCGCGACCGGGACGGACGGATTCCTCGGGCCTTATACGCGGGGCCGCGGCGGTGTGCTGGGGGATGTGGACGCCGATGTGGTGACCGCCGCGTTCGGCTTCTTCCATCCCGAAACCGTCCGTGCCGCATGGGATTCGGTCACGATGCCCGCGGCCGAGGCGGCAGCGGGGTATCTCGCGGCCTGCCAGGATTTCGGCCGCCGCAAGCTGGGGGAGTTCGAGGAGGCGGGGCGCCTGGCCGAGTTGCTGCGGGCGGTGGCCGACGCGGCGGATGTGGCCGGGGTGCCGCTGTTCGCGGGCTGGCGCGCGCTGCCGCTGGCCGATGACGCGCCGGCGCGGGCGCTGCAGCTGGTGCACGTGCTGCGGGAGTTGCGGGGCGGGCTGCATCTGCTGGCCGTGCGGGCCGGTGACCTGACCCCGCGGCAGGCCGTGCTCATCAGTGGTTCGCCGCGCAACAGTGGTCCCGATCAGGCGCGGTTGTTCGGCTGGCCGGAGCCGTTCGAGGAGATCACGCCCGGGCACCGGCAGCGGTGGGAGGCGGCGGAGGCGTTGACCGACAGGCTGATCGCGCCCGCCTTCGCGGTGCTGGACGACAAGTCCGGGGACGAACTGGTCCGGCTGCTGGATCGGGCACGGGCGCTGGTGTTCGGTGGTCGCTGAGCCGGGGCCGGGGCTGTCGGTGGCCGGTGGGATGATCGGGCGGAGCAGCGGTGCGGACGCCTGATACCGGCATGGGACCGGCGAGCTGTCACCTGCCGGGACGGTGCCCGGATCATCAAGGGCGGGAACGGAGTTCGAGTGGGTATCGAAGTAGAGGGTGTGCGGATCGGGCATTGGACCGATACCGCGGGGCAGACCGGCTGTACGGTTCTGGTGCTGCCCGAGGGGACGACGGCGTCGTGTGAGGTGCGTGGCGGCGCACCGGCGTCGCGCGAGCTGGACGCGCTGGCCCCGGACAAGTCCGTCGTCGCCGTCGACGCCATCCTGCTGACGGGTGGTTCGGCGTTCGGTCTGGCCGCCGCCGACGGTGTGCTGCGCTATCTCGAGGAACACGATCGCGGCGTCCCGACACCGGCGGGGAAGGTGCCGATCGTGCCGACCCTGGCCCTGTTCGACCTGAGCGCGGGGGATCGTGCCGCGCGGCCCACCGCCGACGCGGGATACGCCGCGGCGCAGGCGATTTCGGGGGAGCAGGTGGTGCGGGGCCGGATCGGGGCGGGCACGGGCGCGTTCGTCTCGCATTGGCGCGGCCCGGACGCGCGGCGGCCGGGCGGGCTGGCGTACGCGCAGCGGCGCCTGGGCGATCTGGTGGTCGGCGCGGTCTGCGTCGTGAACGCCTTCGGCGATATCGACGACGGCACCGGCGCGGTATCCCTGGATGCGGTCGCCATGCTGAATCAGCCCTTCGACTTCGCCGAATCGCGCACGCACACGACGATCGGCGCGGTCGTCACCAACGCCCGTCTCGACAAGGCGTCCTGCCGGATCGTCGCGCAGGGCGCCCACGACGGCCTGTCGCGGGCCCTCACCCCGCCGCATACGCGCTTCGACGGCGACGGATTCATCGCCGCCGCCACGGGCCGGATCGACACCCACGTCGACGTGGTCCGCCTGATGGCCCTGGCCGCGGTCACCGAGGCGATCCGCTCCGTCGCCCCACCCCCCGTCCCCTGACCCGAACCCCGGTCGAGACCGGCGGTTCGGTCGGCTGTCCGCTGCTCGGCGAGCCGATTCGACCGTGGCGGACCGCAACTCGTCAGTCGCGGGTCAGGGGTGGAGGGTGTTGGCGGTCAGGGTTACTCGGGCGCCTTCGGCGGGGACGTTGGTGATGTTGCGGATGCGGCCGCGTTCGGTGGTGACGCCCGGTGGGAGCGAGAGGGTGTAGCGGGTGAGGATCTCGCGCAGGACGACGGTGCCTTCCATGAGGGAGAATCCGGCGCCGATGCAGCGGCGGACGCCGCCGCCGAAGGGGAGCCAGGTGTGGGCGGCGACGCTGCCGTCGAGGAAGCGCTCGGGGCGGAAGCGGTCGGCGTCGGGGTAGCTGTCGGGGCGCTGGTGGGCCAGCACGATCGAGGTCGCCACGACGGTGCCGGCGGGCAGGTCGAGGCCGCAGACGGTGCGGTCGCGGGTGAGGCGGCGGACCGCGCCACCGATCACCGGGCGCCGCCGCATCGCCTCCTTCAGCACCGCCTCCAGGTACTTGTCGTCGCCGTCGGTGGCCGCTCGGCGGGCCGTATCCTGCACCGCGGGGTTGGCGGCGAGTTCGTGGCATGCCCACGACAGGGCCGAGGCGGTGGTCTCGTGCCCGGCGAGCAGCAGCGTGACCAGTTGATCGCGCAGCTCCGCATCGGTGAGCGGGGTGTCGGCCGGATCCTCGCCGGAGCCGACCGCCAGCAGCCGCGACAGCACATCGGATCGCCGGTCCAGGTCGGGATGCGCACGGCGGCGGGCGATTTCGTCGTAGAGCAGTTCGTCGATGGCGATCTGGTTGTCGCGGAACCGTTTCCACGGGCCGATCCGCTGCAGCCGCGGATACCGCCAGGCGAAGAACACGATCGGGCTGATCTCGAGGACGCCGCGCAGCCGGGGCGCGAGTTCGTCGCGGCGGCGCTGGTCGGTCACCCCGAACACCACCTGCATGATGACCTCGAGGGTGAGATCGTTCATCCGGTCCAGGGCGGTGAGCGTGGATCCGGAGACCCAGCCGTCCACCTGCGCCTTGGCGATCGCCTCGACCAGTGCGCGATAGCCGCGCAGCGCGGAGCCGGTGAAGGCGGGCATGAGCAGGCGCCGGGCGCGGGCGTGCTCGGCCTCGTCGGTGAGCAGCAGCGAATGCTCGCCCAGGATCGCCCCGAGCACCCGGTTGCCTTCTCCCGCATGCATGTCCGCGGGATCACCGGCGAAGATCTCGCGAATGTGCTCCGGCCGGGAGAACACCACCTGGTGCTCGGCGTAGGGTGGCACCATCCGCAAGGTGAACACATCGCCGTAGCGGCGGGCGAGCGCGGTGAGGAAGGGGCCGCGCCGACGGGCGAACAGCACCGTCTGGACGGCTCTGGGCAACCGTGGTCCGGGCGGATAGACACTGGTCACGAGGAGATCCTTCCAGCCGTGCGGCACAGCGCGCGAAACGCTGTGCCTACCACGGTAACCCGCAGTCGCGGTCATGGGCACAGCGCGTGCCCGAGCATGCGCAGGGGATCGATCCGCTGCTCGGCCACGCTGCCGGTCGCCGAGATGGTCACCGCGCGGCCGCCGGAGGTCGCCCCGGAGATCGCGATGAAGCCGTCGATCCCGCCGTCGTGGCCGAGATACCTTATTCCGCAAGGAAGTTGGCCGTACATGAGGCCGAGCCCGTAGTACCGTCCGCGAGCGAACAGGTCCGAGCCCATCGGCACCCCGTCCAGCATCTCGCGCAGCCGGTCGGCGGGCACCACCTCGCCGCGATCCAGCGCGGTATAGAACCGATTGAGGTCCGCGCCGGTGGACACCAGGGCACCGGCCGCCCAGGGCACCGACGGCTCGATCCGGGTGACGTCGGTGCGGTAGCCGTCGATATCGGAATATCCCCTCGGGTGCGGATCGCGGAGGTCGAGTTCGCCGGTGGCGGGCAGGTAGGTGCCGGTGAGCTCGAGCGGCGTGAGAATCCGGGTGCGTAGTTCCTCGGCATAGGGGCGCCCGGTTATTCGCTCGACGAGGATCGCGGCGACGATGAAATTGGTATTGGTGTACTCGTACCGGCTGCCCGGAGCGAATTTCACGGGCCGCCGCAATGCGATGGCAACCTCTTCGTCCGGGGTGAAGGTGCGCCCCGATCTTCCGGCCCGGTATTCCTCGATCTCCGGATCCTCGGACACCTCCGGCAGTCCGCTGCGATGCTGCAGCAGCTGGCGCACCGTGATCGCGCGCCCGTCCACGCCGTCGCCGGTGAGCAGCCCGGGCAGGTAGGTATCGATCGGCTCGTCGAGCCGGATCCTGCCCTCGTCGACCACCTGCAGCACGATCGCCGCGACGAAGGTCTTGGCCACGCTGCCGACGCGGACGTGCTGGGGTCGATCGGCCGAAACGGGCTGTCCGGTACGGAGATCGGCGGTTCCGGCGGCCAGGGTCGTGGTCCGCCCGTCCTCGGTGAGGGTCGCCAGCGCCCCGACCGCCCCGATCCCCAGCAGGTCGTCGAGGTCGCCGCGCACGATCTCGGCCCGGGTGGCGGGCGCGGGCGCGGGATCGCCGGTATCTCCCGAGCAGGCGGCGACGGCCAGCACGACACATCCGATCAGCAGCAGGGGCGAGCGCATGGGCCGACCCTAGGCCGACCACCGCGCCGCCACATCCGGCAGAACCCCCAATTCGCCCCGGATTCGAATGCCCGATTTCCGCCCGACTCGGCCGTTCTGTCGCAAATCCATGGTTAATCGCGGGCACGGGCCATATCATTGCGCTATGCCTACTCTCCGAGTAGCGGGGCGCACCGACGTTTTCGCCGGTGACGCGTGGCTGGCGGCGCTGGCGATCGGGTGTGCGTCGGTGACTTTGGGGATCGTGATCCTGCTGTGGCCCGATAAATCGGTGCGGGTGGCGGGTCTGCTGTTCGGTCTGTGCCTGCTGCTGACGGCGCTGTGGCAGCTGACGATGGCGTTGCGGGCCCGCATCACCACCGGGCTGCGGATCCTGGAATTCGTCACCGCGCTGCTGACGCTGCTGCTGGCGGTCTGGTGCCTGCAGAGCGGCGACTGGGCGGCCATGCTGGCGCTGTGGGTGGGCATGGGGTGGGCGATCCACGGCATCGTGCAGGCCATCGTGGCGGTGTGGTGCGACGACCTGCCGCACGGCGGGCGCCGGGAACTGTACGGGGTGCTCACGCTGTTGGCGGGCGCCGTCGTGGTGGTCTGGCCGATCGAGACGGTGAGCGCGCTGTCGGGGCTGGTGGGTGTGGGCCTGATCGGGTTGGGCGCCATCGAGATTCACGGCTCGGTGCGTGTGGCGCGGTCCGCGGCGCAGGGGGAAACGGTCGGTGTGCACGGGCTGCTGCGCTCTGAACCGAGAATCGGCTAACGTGCGGCATCCGCCGCGGATTCGTCCGACAAATACCGTCCCGCGCGGCTGATCGCGGGTAACGTGCTGGGGGTTCGTGCGATTGGCGAGTCGATCGCGCGCCCTCCCGGGGACGCCGGTTGGCTGTTGTCGAGGGAGGCATGCGCATGGTGCAACTGGATGGCGAACTGACCGATGCGCTGATCCGCACGCGGCGGTACTTCACCCACGCGGATGTCTCACCGGATATGCGGACGCTGTACCGGATCGGCGGGCGCCAGGCCGACGAGTTCTACCGGGACCGCTGGTCACACGACAAGGTGGTGCGCTCGACCCACGGCGTGAACTGCACCGGATCGTGTTCGTGGAAGGTGTATGTCAAGGACGGCATCATCACCTGGGAGACCCAGCAGACCGACTACCCCTCGGTCGGCCCCGACCGTCCCGAATACGAGCCGCGCGGCTGCCCGCGCGGCGCGGCGTTCTCCTGGTACACGTATTCGCCGACCCGGGTGCGCTATCCCTACATCCGCGGCATGCTGCTCGAGCTGTACCGGCACGCCAAGGCGCGCACCGGGGATCCGGTGGCGGCGTGGGCGTCGATCGTCGAGGATCCGGACACGGCGAGGCGCTACAAGAGCCTGCGCGGCCGCGGCGGACTGGTCCGCGCGACCTGGGACGAGGCGGTGGAGCTGATCGCCGCCGCGCACGTGCACACGATCAAGACCTACGGTCCGGACCGGATCGCGGGCTTCTCACCGATCCCGGCGATGTCGATGGTGTCGTTCGCGGCCGGATCCCGGTTCGTGTCGCTGCTGGGCGGGGTGATGCTGTCGTTCTACGACTGGTACGCCGATCTGCCTGTGGCGTCGCCGCAGGTGTTCGGCGACCAGACCGACGTACCGGAGTCCGGGGACTGGTGGGACGCAGGCTATCTCGTCATGTGGGGGTCCAACGTGCCGGTCACCCGCACGCCCGACGCGCACTGGATGGCGGAGGCGCGCTACCGCGGCCAGAAGGTGGTGGCGGTCGCGCCCGACTACGCCGACAACGTGAAGTTCGCCGACGAGTGGCTGGCGCCGCATCCGGGCACCGACGGTGCGCTGGCGCTGGCGATGGGGCACGTGATCCTGCGGGAGTTCTTCGTCGACCGCGCCGAGCCGTACTTCCGCGACTACGTCAAGCGCTGCACCGACCTGCCCTTCCTGGTGCGGCTGGACGCCGAGGGCGAGGGCTATCGTCCCGGAAAGTTCCTCACCGCAGCCGATCTCGCCGATCATGCCGGGCAGCCGCACGCGGAGTTCAAGACGGTGGTGCTCGACGACGACGGAGAACCGGTGGTGCCCAACGGTTCTCTCGGCTTCCGCTACGGCGACGAGGGCGCGGGCAAGTGGAATCTCGAACTCGGACAGGCCAATCCGCTGCTGACCGTGTACGGCGGGGATGCGGTCGCCGTCCAGCTGTCGCGGTTCGACGCCCCGGACGGCGCCGCCCACCCGCTGTGGCGCGGGGTGCCCGTGCGCACCGTGGGCGGGCACCTGGTCACCACCGTCTACGACCTGATGCTGGCCCAGTACGGTGTGCACCGGCCGGGCCTGCCGGGCGAGTGGCCCACCGGCTACGACGATGCCGCCCAGCCCGGCACACCGGCCTGGCAGGAGACGATCACCGGGGTACCCGCCGCGGCCGCCGCCCGGATCGGCCGCGAATTCGCCGCCAACGCGGCCGAATCCCGGGGCCGGTCGATGATCATCCTGGGCGCGGGCACCAACCACTGGTTCCACTCCGACGCCATCTACCGCACCTTCCTCGCGCTGACCACGCTGACCGGCTGCCAGGGCGTGAACGGCGGCGGCTGGGCGCACTACGTCGGCCAGGAGAAATGCCGCCCGGTCA
Source organism: Nocardia wallacei (assembly GCF_029869545.1). Taxonomy (GTDB): domain Bacteria; phylum Actinomycetota; class Actinomycetes; order Mycobacteriales; family Mycobacteriaceae; genus Nocardia; species Nocardia wallacei_A. The sequence continues at coordinate 35,472 of NZ_JARWQD010000311.1, forward strand.
CCGGGTGGGCGCAGGTCGCGAACGCGCTGGACTGGTCGCGGCCGCCGCGGCAGATGATCCAGACCGCCTACTGGTACCTGCATTCCGACCAGTTCCGCTACGACCCGTTCACCGCCGACACGCTCGCCGGTGTGGGCGCGGGCGGGAAGCTCGCGGGCCGCACCACCGCGGATCTGATCGCGCTGTCGGCGCGGCTGGGCTGGATGCCGTCGTATCCGAGCTTCGACCGCAATCCGCTGGACCTGGCCGACGAGGCGGAGCAGGCGGGCCTGCCGGTCGCCGACTACGTGGTGTCGGAGCTGAAGCTGGGGCGGCTGCGGTTCGCCTGCGAGGATCCCGATGCGCCGCAGAACTTTCCGCGCGTGCTCAGCGTGTGGCGATCGAACCTGCTGGGGTCCTCGGCGAAGGGCGACGAGTACTTCCTGAAGCACGTACTGGGCGCGAACTCGGCGCTGCGCGCGGAGGAGGCGCCGCCCAACGCGCGGCCCAGGGACGTGCGATGGCACGACCGGGCACCGTCCGGAAAGCTGGATCTGCTGCTGACCCTGGACTTCCGGATGACCAGCACCACCCTGTTCTCGGATGTGGTGCTGCCCGCGGCGACCTGGTACGAGAAGTACGACCTGTCGACCACCGATATGCATCCGTTCGTGCACTCGTTCTCGCCCGCCATCGCCCCGCCCTGGCAGGCCCGCACCGACTGGGATGCCTTCCACAGCATCGCGAAGGCGTTCAGCCGCTTGGCATTCGAGCATCTCGGTAAGCGCGCCGACGTGGTTGCCGCGCCGCTGCTGCACGACACCCCCGACGAGCTGGCCACCCCGCACGGCGTCGTGCGGGACTGGAAAGCCGGTGAGTGCGAACCGATTCCGGGCAAGACCATGCCGAAGCTGATCGCCGTGGACCGCGACTATCCCGCGGTGGCGGCGAAGATGGCGGCGCTGGGACCGCTGCTGGACACCCTCGGCGCGACCACCAAGGGCGTCACCTTCGACGTAGGGCGCGAAATCGAGTACCTGGCCGAGAAGAACGGCACCGTGCGCGGCGGACCCGCCGACGGCCGCCCGTCGCTGCTGCGCGATATCGATGCCTGCGAGGCGATCCTGGCGCTGTCGGGCACCACCAACGGCCGTCTCGCCACGCAGGGCTTCCGGAAACTGGAGGAGCGCACCGGAACCCGGCTGGCCGACCTCGCCGCCGAACACGAGGGCAAGCAGATCGCCTTCACCGACACCCAGGCCGCACCGGTTCCGGTGATCACCTCGCCCGAGTGGTCGGGCTCGGAATCGGGCGGGCGGCGATACTCCCCGTTCACCCTGAACGTGGAGCGGCACAAACCCTGGCACACCCTCACCGGGCGCCAGCACTTCTACCTCGACCACGACTGGATGGCCGAAGTGGGCGAACAGCTTCCGGTGTTCCGGCCGCCGCTGAACATGGCGGCGCTGTTCGCCGAGCCCGCGCTCGGTTCGACCGGCGAGCACGGGCTCACGCTGCGCTACCTGACCCCGCACTCGAAATGGTCGATCCACTCCGAGTACCAGGACAACCTGTTCATGCTGAGCCTGTCGCGCGGCGGCCCCACGATCTGGATGTCGAACCTGGATGCCGCGAAAATCGGTGTCGCGGACAATGATTGGATCGAGGCGGTGAACCGCAACGGTGTCGTGGTGGCCCGGGCGATCGTGTCGCACCGCATGCCGCAGGGCACCGTCTACATGCATCACGCGCAGGACCGCGTGATCGACGTGCCGATCGCCGAAACCTCCGGGCAGCGCGGCGGCATCCACAATTCGCTGACCCGGCTGCTGATCAAGCCCACCCACCTGATCGGCGGATACGCCCAATTGTCGTTCGCGTTCAACTATCTCGGCCCGACCGGCAACCAGCGCGACGAGATCACCGTGATCCGCCGCCGCGGCCAGGAGGTGCGGTACCGATGAAACCCATGGCGCAGATGGCGATGGTGATGAACCTCGACAAGTGCATCGGCTGCCACACCTGCTCGGTGACCTGCAAGCAGACCTGGACCAACCGCGCCGGGGTCGAGTACGTGTGGTTCAACAACGTGGAAACCCGTCCGGGGCAAGGATATCCGCGCACCTACGAGGATCAGAAGCGCTGGCGCGGCGGATGGACCCTGGATCGGCGCGGCCGGTTGACGCTGCGCGGCGGCGGGCGCTGGCGCAAGCTGTTCACGATCTTCGACAATCCGATCCTGCCGGAGCTGTCGGACTACTACGAGCCGTGGACCTACGACTACGACACCCTCACCAGCGCGCCGGTGCAGCAGCACACACCGGTGGCCCGGCCCAAGTCGCTGATCACCGGCCGCGACACCAAGGTCACCTGGTCGGCCAACTGGGACGACGACCTCGGCGGCGCACCGGAACTCGCCCGCAAGGATCCGCTGCTGGCGAGCCTGAACGAGAAGGTGCGCTTCGAGTTCGAGCACACCTTCATGTTCTACCTGCCGCGCATCTGCGAACACTGCCTCAACCCGTCGTGCATGGCGTCGTGCCCGTCCGGCGCGATCTACAAGCGCAGCGAGGACGGGATCGTGCTCGTCGATCAGGACAGGTGCCGCGGGTGGCGGATGTGCGTCTCCGGGTGCCCGTACAAGAAGGTGTTCTTCAACCACCGCACCGGCAAGGCCGAGAAATGCACCTTCTGCTTCCCGCGTGTCGAGGTGGGGCTGCCGACGGTGTGCGCGGAAACGTGCGTGGGGCGGCTGCGCTACATCGGGCTGATGCTCTACGACGCGGACAGGGTGCTCGATATCGCCGCGACGCCCGATGAGCGGGATCTGTATGCCGCGCAGCGCGATGCGTTCCTCGACCCGAACGATCCCGGCGTCGTCGCCGCATGCGAACGAGCCGGTATTCCGCGCGACTGGATCGAGGCCGCGCAGCGCTCCCCGGTCTACGCGCTGATCAACACCTACCGCGTGGCGCTGCCGCTGCATCCGGAATACCGGACGGTGCCCATGGTCTGGTACATCCCGCCGCTGTCGCCGGTGGTCGACGTGCTGCGCGAGACCGGCCACGACGCCGAGGAGCACGGCAACCTGTTCGCCGCCATCGAGGCGCTGCGCATCCCCGTCGAATATCTGGCGGAGCTGTTCACCGCCGGGGACGTGGAGCCGGTGCGGGCGGTGCTGCGCAAGCTCGCCGGAATGCGCAGCTATATGCGCGATATCAACCTCGGGCGCGACACCCGCCCGGAGATCGCCGCGAAGGTCGGCATGACCGAGCAACAGCTCTACGACATGTACCGGCTGCTGGCGCTCGCGAAATACGAGCAGCGCTACGTCATTCCGGCCGCGCACGCCGAACAGGCTCGGGGACTGGAGGAGTCGGCCACCGGCTGCAGCCTCGACTACGACGGCGGTCCGGGCATGGACGGCTGGGGCCCGTTCGGCGAGAGCTCCGGTCACGTGACACCCGTCGCGGTGGAGAACTTCCGGATGCTGCGCGATCGGCAGACCAGCGACACCGCCGCCGCCCCCGTGGGCAGATCGTCGCGTATCAACCTGCTCAATTGGGATGGGCGCGGACATCCCGAGGGACTGCTGCCGCCCAAGACCGAAGGGAGACACCGCAAATGAGCCCGAGTGCCGGGGAGCGGGCGGCGGCGTGGCAGGTGCAGTCGCTGCTGCTCGGCTACCCGGACGAGGTCCTGCTCGGCAGGCGCCCGCTGCTGCGACGGGCGGCCGCGGCCCTGCCCGCCGCGGTCGGGACACCCCTGCGGCCGGTGCTGGATTACCTCGACGGCACCGAACCGCTCACGCTCGCCACCGACTACGTCGACACCTTCGACCACCGCAAACGGTTCAGCCCCTACCTGACCTACTTCCTCTACGGCGACACCCGCAAGCGCGGGATGGCGCTGCTGCGGTTCAAGCAGGTCTACAAGGCGGCGGGGCTGGTGCTCGACGACGCGGAACTGCCCGACCACCTCGCCGTCGCGCTGGAGTTCGCCGCCGCGAATACCGAAGCGGGACACCGGCTGCTGGTCGAATATCGGGTGGGCGTGGAACTCATGCGGCTCGGGCTGCGCGAGGCGGGTTCACCCTGGGCGGGCGTCCTGGATTCGGTGAGCGCCACCCTGCCGCCGCTGCACGGCACCGACCGCGACGCGCTGGCCCGCCTGATCGCCGAGGGACCGCCCGGCGAGGAGGTCGGGCAGGAACCGTTCGCACCGCCGTCCTATCCGGGGGAACCGATCGGAGGCCGTCGATGACGCTGAGCGCCAAGGACATTCTGCTGTGGAGCGTCGTGCCGTACGCGGCGCTGGGGATCTGCCTGGTCGGGCACGTCTGGCGCTACCGCTACGACAAGTTCGGCTGGACCACTCGCTCCTCGCAGCTGTATGAGAACCGGCTGCTGCGGCTGGGAAGTCCGCTGTTCCACTACGGGATCGTGTTCGTCTTCCTCGGGCACGTGCTGGGGCTGGTGATCCCGGAGTCGTGGACCGAGGCGATCGGGATCGGCGAAAGCACCTATCACGCGGTGTCGTTCGCGCTCGGCACCGTCGCGGGGATCGCCGCCGTCGCGGGGTTGGCGATCCTGATCTATCGGCGGCGCACGGTCGGGCCGGTGTTCTCCGCGACCACCCGCAACGACAAGATCATGTACGTGCTGCTCGGCCTCACCCTCGCCCTGGGGCTCGGCACCACCCTGTTCTACACGCTGTCCGGGCGCGAGCACGACTACCGGCAGGACGTCTCGCCGTGGTTCCGCTCGATCTTCTACTTCCACCCCGAGCCCGAGCTGATGGTGCACGCGCCGCTGGGCTTCCAGCTGCACGCGCTCGCCGCGTGCGCGCTGTTCGCCTTCTGGCCCTTCAGCCGCCTCGTGCACGTGTGGTCCGCGCCGGTCGGATATCTGACCCGGCCCTACATCGTGTATCGCAGCCGCGACGAGTCGCTGGGCACGCACGAACCGCCGCGCGGGTGGGAACACGTGGGGCAGTAGGCGATCGTCCCGGCGGCGTGCGCTGCACGAGATCTCGCTACTCGAGAGCTACCGTCGAGGGTGGTGTACATGTGCCGAAACCGTCCGGTCGGGGGTGCAGCAGGGTGCCGTTGTCGCGTCGAGGATTGCTGGCTTGCGTGGTCGCCGGTGGTGCCGCGGGTGCGCTCGGCAGACCGGTGGCGCGAGCGGCCGAACCGGCGGTGGTGGCGCCGGGTGAGGCCGACTACGCGCGGCTGACCCTGCGCGGATACAACCGGCGATTCGTGGCGCAGCCCCGGCGGATTCACCTGCCGGGCACGACCGCCGAGGTGCGCGAGGCGGTGGCGCGGGCCGTGCGGGAGCGGCTGCCGGTCGGGGTGCGCTCGGGCGGGCACTGCTTCGACGACTTCGTCGACAATGCGAACACCCGGGCCCTGATCGATCTGGAGCGGCTGACCGAGGTCGGCTGGGACCAGCGGTATCGCGCATTCTCCGTGGCCGCCGGGGCCGAGCTGAGCACCGTGTACGACCGGCTGGGCCGGTGGGGAGTGACCATTCCGGGCGGCATCTGCAAGGGCGTCGGCGCGGGCGGGCATATCAGCGGCGGCGGCTACGGGCCGCTGTCGCGGCGGCACGGACTCGTCGCCGACCACCTGTACGGGGTGGAGATGGTCGCCGTCGATGCGCGCGGTGAGGCATCGGTGGTGGTCGCGACCAGAGACGGCCCGCATCGGGACCTGTGGTGGGCCCACACCGGCGGGGGCGGCGGCAATTTCGGTGTCGTGACGCGCTTTCTGCTGCGCTCACCCGACGCCGACGGCGGGGCTCCCCGGCCGGGGGGGCCCCCGCCGCCGGGGGCGACCCGGGCCCGGCGCGGCCGCGGCCGCCGGAACAGATGCTGTCGGCGCGGCTGATCCTCCCGCTCACCACCGAGGAAACCTTCGTGCGGTTCCTCGGCAACTACCTGGATTTCTTTGCGCGCCACCGGGAACCGGGCAACCGGTTCGCCGGACTGTATGCCCCGCTGAGCGTGCACCCGATCGCCGACGGGTCCACCGAGGTGCTCATCCTGATCGATGCCACCGAGCCCGGCGCGCAGGCGCGGCTCGACGAATTCGTCGCCCATCTCGGCGCCGGTGTCGTTCCCGCGCCGTTGCTGATGCCGCCCGGCCGCGACTCGTACGCGGGCACCGTGGCACACGTGTATTACGCGAAGGCGCCGATGCCGCCGCGCGTACAGATCAAGGCCGCGTACCTGCGCCAGCCGTACTCGCCCGAACAACTGCGCCTGTGCTACCGCCGCATGGCCGAATTGCGGCCCGACGATGAATCGGTGCTCGAATTCCTGCCGTTCGGCGGCGCCGTCAACGCCGTCGCCCCCGACGCCACCGCCATGCCCGCGCGCGACTCGTTCATGAAGATGCTCATTCACGCGGCGTGGCGCACGCCCGAGGACGACGCCCGCCACGTGGCGTGGGCCCGGCGGATGTACCGCGATCTGTACGCGTCCACCGGCGGCGTGCCGGTGCCCGACGCACGCAACGGCGGCAGCTACATCAACTATCCGGATCCGGATCTCGCCGACCCGCAATGGAATACGTCCGGGCTGCCCTGGCACGCCTTCTACTACGGTGCGAGCTATCCGAGGCTGCAGCGGGTGAAGGCCGACTGGGACCCGAATGATGTCTTCCACCACCGGCTTTCGGTCGAGCTGCCGTGAACCGGCGGATGCGATGCTACTGCTGCGGCCACTGGGGTGGCGGCTGCTGACCCGGGTATCCGGCGGGCGGCTGCCCGGGGGCCATCGGCGGTTGCGGCCATCCGGCGGCCGGAGGCTGCGGCCTGCCGCCCGCGGCCCCCGGCTGCCCGCTCTGGCCCGATGCCGTCATCAGCAGCGCGACGACGGCCAGCAGCACGAACAGCAGGGCGGGAATCGACAGCCAGCCGCCGTCGCCCCAGGGGCTGATGCTGCTGCTGCGGGAACTCTGATCGATGGCGTTGAGGACGTAGCTCAGATTGCCGAGCAGGAGCATGCCCGCGGCGAGTGCGGCGAGCAGGCGGCCGACGGGCTTGCCGCCGGTGAGCAGCAGGATCGCGCCGACGACCGCGAGCAGGACCGTCACCGCGATGTCCAGGTCGCCCCAGAACAGTTTGCTGTACTCGGCGTAGAACCAGATCCGGCGGGCGAGGTACAGCACCGCCGACAGCACCAGCATGGCGGCCGCCAGCGGACCGGCGGCGCCGCCGCCGGTGCGCGGCGGCACCTGATAGCCCGCAACCGGTTGCCCGACGGGAGCGCCCGGCGCCCATCCCGGTCCTGGCTGGTTCGGCGGTCCGGGCTGGAACGGTTGGGCCATCGCGTACAACTCCCTTGATCTTCGAAACACGACTCGACGCAGCCTAAGTGATCGCGGCGTATCGGGCTGTCCGGGCGCCATTCCCAGCGCGTGAAGCGAGGCAGCCGATCCCGCGTCAGTAGGCCCGGCCGAAGATCACGCGTTTGCCGTAGGCCGATGCGGCGCCGCAGCGTACGCAGGTGCCGGTCGCCGGTGCGCCCGCCAGGGGGATGCAGCGCGGGGTGGCGGCGGTGACGGATTTGATGTCGTCCTCGCAGGGCGGTTGCCCGCAGTGCAGGGCCGAGGCCCAGCCGGTGGCGACCGCGTCGGCGAAATCCGGCCAGTCGTCGACGGTTCGGGTGTGGGTATCGCGGAATTCGGTGGCGCGCGCGAGCAGGAAGGACTGGAAATCGTCCAGGATGCCCTGCATCGTCTCGGGCAGGGAGTCCAGCGGCACGGATTGCTTGCCGTCGCCGCCCAGGCGCCTGACCATCATCGCGGTGCCCGCCTCGAGGTCCCGGGGGCCGAGCTCGAGCCGGATCGGGACACCGCGCATCTCCCACTCGTTGTATTTGAATCCGGGGCTGAGCTGGGGGCGGTTGTCGACGTGGGTGCGCACCCCGGCCGCCCGCAGCCGCCGCGCCAGGTCGTCGGCGGCCTGCTCGACCGCCGCGTTGCCGCCGCGCGTGATCGACACGATCACCACCTGATACGGCGCGAGGCGCGGCGGGAACACCAGCCCCTTGTCGTCGCCGTGGGTCATCACGATGCCGCCGATCATCCGGGTGCTCATGCCCCAGGATGTGGTGTGGCACAGCTCGTCCCGGCCGGACTCGCCGGTGTAGCGGATGCCGAAGGCGGCGGCGAAATTGGTGCCCATATAGTGCGACGTGCCCGCCTGCAGCGCGCGGCCGTCGCGCATCATGCCCTCGATGGTGAAGGTGGCGACCGCTCCGGCGAAGCGCTCGCCCGGTGTCTTCTCACCCGGCACCACCGGCATCGCGGCCAGATCCCGCGCCACCTCGTGATAGATCTCGAGCCCGAGCATGGTTTCGCGGCGGGCGTCGGCCTCGTCCGCGTGCGCGGTGTGGCCCTCCTGCCACAGGAATTCGGTGGTGCGCAGGAACATTCGCGGCCGCAGCTCCCACCGCACCACATTCGACCACTGATTGAGCAGCAGCGGCAGGTCCCGGTGCGAGCTGATCCACTTGCTCATCATCTCGCCGATCACCGTCTCCGACGTCGGCCGCACCACCAGCGACTCTTCGAGTTCCTTACCACCGGCGTGCGTGACGACCGCCAGCTCCGGCGAGAACCCCTCGACGTGTTCGGCCTCACGGCCCAGATAGCTCTCCGGGATCAGCAGCGGGAAGTAGGCGTTCTCGTGGCCGGTGTCCTTGATGCGGCGGTCGAGCTCGGACTGCAACTGCTCCCACAGCCGGTACCCGTACGGTCGGATGACCATCGTGCCCTTGGCCGGGCCTCGGTCGACGAGGCCGGCCTTGAAGACCACCTCGTTGTACCAGGCAGCGAAGTCCTCACTCTGGGCGGTCACACCGCGCTCGTCCCGTGCCATGCCCACAGACAGTACTGGGCTACCTCGGCATTTCCGAAAAAGCGCCACCGATCGGCACCATATCGATCAGCTGCTGTGCGAATTCGGCTGCCTCGGTGCGCATTCCGTTGTGGGCGCCGGGGAATTCGGTGAGCCGCAGCCCCAGCCGATCGGCGATCACGGCCGCCGGGCGGTAGGGCAGATGCCCCCGTGATTCGATCCCCGCCGCGAGGACCAGGCGATCCCGGACCGCTTCCAGTGCCCTGTAATCCGGTGTGTACGAGGTGAACTCGCGCAGCTCGTGCGCCATCATGATCGGCCCGTTGGCGGCCAGCCGGGCCCACATCTCGGCGGTGCGCGGCGCCGGTTCGGCGGGCTCGGGTGCGGCCTTCATGGCGCCGCCGATCGCCGCCAGGAACCGGGCCGAGGCCGCCGCCACACCCTCGGTCCGGAACAGCGCGTACACCTCCTCGATCATGGCGCGCTGCTCGGCGGCATCGGGAAGCACGGCGAAGCAGGGCGGTTCGTGCGCCACCAGGGTGCGCACGCGGTCGGGGTGGCGCGCCAGCAGGTCCAGGCCCACGATGGCGCCGCTGCTGCTGCCGACGACGACGGCCGGTGCGTCGCTGAGGTGGGTGAGCAGCCGGTAGGCGTCGTCGCTCTGGACCGCGACGTGCTGGTCCTCGGGCACGCCGCCGTCGAGTGTGCTGCGTGAGTAGCCGCGCGGATCCACGGCGACCACGGTGAAATGCCGCGCGAGCGGCTCGGCCATGCCGTCGAAGACACCGGCGTCGCCACCGCCGCCGGGAATCAGCAGCAGCAGCGGTCCGGCGCCGCGCGTTTCGTAGTACAGCCGCGCCCCGGGCACTCGCAGGGTCGCCGATCGCGGAGTCGTCTCGGATCTCATCGGGAGCCGCCCTTCTTCGTCGCGTGTGACGGCCACTGCGACAGCGTCAGGTGCAGGGCGTCGAGAATGTTTCGCCAACTGGTGTCGGTCGGGCGCGAATGCGCGAATCCGCCGGACCCCTCGAGGGTGGCGAAACCGTGAAAGGTGCTGCGCAGCAGGCGGCCCGCATCGGTCAGCTCGGGTTCGGCGAGGCCGTAGGCCCGCAGCATGGCGCCGGTGAGTTCGACACTGCGCAGCAGCGCGGGCTCGTCGCCGACCTCGGCCGGATCCATCCGGATCTGGGTCGCCGCGTAGCGGCCCGGATGTTCGAGCGCGTAGGCGCGGTAGGCGTCGGCGAAGGCGATCAGCGCGTCCTTGCCGGCGCGGCCCGCGACGGCGGCACCGATGCGTTCGTTGAGTTCGGCACCGGCCAGCAGGGCCACGCGCACCCGCAGATCGTGCAGGTTGCGCACGTGCGAGTACAGGCTGGGGTCCTTCACGCCGAATCTGCGGGCGACGGCCGACAGCGTGAGGTTGTCGAATCCGATGTCGTCGGCGAGTTCGGCGGCGGCCCGGGCGATCCGGTCCGCGGTCAATCCGGCACGGGGCGACATGCCCACCTCCTTCCTATGCCGATTAGGTTAAAACCTAACTTGGTTAGGAGTCAAGCGGGCCGTCGGAAGTATGGTCAGATGGTCCGCGCACCGTTGATCATGTGCACAAGCTGTCACTCGGTCGCGGCGAGACACCGATTGCCCAGGGCGCGAACGGCTTCGACCAGCTCGGGTGGTCCGGTGACGGTGAAATCGACATCCAGCGAGGTGATCATCCAGCTCAGCGCCCACGGCGAATCCGCCCCGATGTGCAGCAGGCAGTGACTGTCGTCGACCGCCTCGAGGACGCCCATGCCCGGCCAGATGGTCTCGGCGAGTTCCGCGGCGGGGCGGTGCAGCGTCACCGTCGCCCGCCACGACCATGCCTCGTCCGACAGCCGGTTCGACAGGTAGTCGACGACATCGCCGCCGGGGAGCTCGCGCGGGGTGAAACGCGGGCCGGTCGGGATCTTCGGGCGGAGCCGGTCGACCCGGAACGACCGCCAATCCTCGCGGGCGACATCCCAGGCGACCAGATACCAGTGCCTGCTGAAGTTCACCACCGCCATCGGCTCGGTATCGCGAACCGATTGCCGCCCACCGTGATCGGTGTAGTCGAACCGCAGCCGCTCGCGCCGGTCGCAGGCCTCGGAGATGGCGATCAGCACCTCGGGGTCGACGCGCGGGGCGGTCCCGCCCACCCGCACCATCGATCGCTGCAGGGTGGTGAGCCGATGCCGCAGCCGCGACGGCAGCACCTGCTCGAGCTTCGCCAGCGATCGGAGCGAGGCCTGTTCGATCCCGGCCACCGTGCCGCCCGCGACCGTGCGCAGCCCGACGGCCACCGCGAGCGCCTCCTCGTCGTCGAGCAGCAGCGGCGGCAACGCCGATCCGGCGCCGAGCCGATATCCGGCGACGCCGCGCACGGCGTGCACCGGATAGCCGAGTTCGCGCAGCCGATCGATATCGCGCCGCACCGTGCGGACGGTCACGCCCAGCCGGTCGGCGAGGTCGGCGCCCGGCCAGTCGCGATGTTCCTGCAGCAGCGACAGGATGCGCAGCAGGCGAGCGGAGGTTTCCAACATGTCCGCCAGCATGCCATCCGATTAGGACCGGAGCTGACCTAACCGGTTCGTAGGTTCGGGGCATGACGAACTTCGAACCCTTCCGGATCGACATCGCGCAGCGCGATATCGACGATCTCGCCGCGCGCCTGGCCGCCGCCCGCTGGCCCGCCGAAGTGCCGGGCGTCGGCTGGGACTACGGCATCCCGACCTCCTACGTGCGCGAACTCGCCGACTACTGGCGCACCGGCTACGACTGGCGGCGGCACGAGGCGGCGCTGAACGCGCTGCCGCAGTACCTCGCCGACATCGACGGGCAGCGGCTGCACTTCACCCACGTGCGCTCGGCCGAGTCCGGCGCCCTGCCGCTGGTGCTGGTGCACGGCTGGCCGTTCGAGGACTTCCGGGAGGTGATCGGCCCGCTGACCGACCCGGTCGCGCACGGCGGCGAGGCGGCCGACGCGTTCGATCTCGTGATACCGACCCTGCCGGATTCGGATTCTCCGGTCCGACCCGCGCGCCGGGCCAGGCCGCCACCGAGCGGTCGGCCGAGCTGATCGCCAAGCTCATGGCGCGGCTGGGCTACGAGCGCTACGGGGCGCAGGGCGGCGACGCGGGATCGTTCGTCGCGCCCCAGCTCGGCCGCATCGACGGCGACCACGTCGCGGGCGTCCATCTCAACGACCCGATCACGATCCCGGCCTGGGACGACGACGGCTCCGGATACAGCGCGGCCGACCAGGACAAGCTGGCGCGGCTGCAGGACTGGAGCAGCCAGGACACCTCGGGATATGCGGGCATCCACGCCACCCGGCCCCAGACACTGGCGCCCGCGGTGAACGATTCCCCCGCGGGCCTGCTGGCATGGGTGCTCGACGTCGTGCACACCTACATGAACCCGGACAAGGAACTGCCCGACGACGCGATCGACCGCGACATGCTGCTCACCGACCTGAGCGTGCTGTGGTTCACCGGCACGATCGGCTCATCGATGTTGCTGTACAAGGAATCTCGGCAGTGGGGCGCCGACCTGCCGAACTCCGGCGTGCCCACCGGGGTCGCGATATTCCCCGGCGGCGACACCATCCGCGGCGTCGCCGAGAAGCAGCACACCGTCGTGCACTGGTCCGAATTCGACCGCGGCGGCCACTTCGCCGCGATGGAGGCCCCGGACCTGCTCGTCACCGACCTGCGCGAGTTCTTCCGCAAGCTGCGCTAGGCACCGCGTCGCTCAGGTCGCCAGGAAGGTCTGGATGGCGTCGTCGCAGGTGAGGTGATTGGTGCCGACGCTGACGTCGATCGCCGGGTAGTTTCTGCGGACGGCGTCGGCGATATCGGAGAGCCGGTCGGCCACGACGGCGGGGTCGCGCAGCGACTGCTGCCCCAAGCCCTGGAAGCCGGGGAAGCCGTCGGCCACCAATATCGCGTCCGGGTTGGCGATGATGTTGTCGTAGGTCTGGAATTCCACGCTGAGGATCTTGGAGGTGTCGACGCGGCCCGGGGTGGTGTAGACACGGTCGCTGACCCCTTCGACGAAGGCGGCCGCCGAGTGCCCGTCGGCGGCCATGGGGTGCACGCGGATACGGCTGGCGTCGATACCCAGGACCATGCCCGCGGGATGGAACCGCATCGTGGCGTCGCGGACATCGGTCCAGCTCGTGATCGTTCCGTACACGCCCGCGATGTCCTCGCCGTCGGTCAGGTAGACGACCTCTCCCGCGGAACTGTGCGACGCCGTGCGGATGTAGCCTTCCGCGGCGGCTTCCTCTCCGCGATAGGCCTTGGGAAACACCTGATCGACCTGCCACAGGCGTGCTCCGTTGTAGAACCGATCCGGTTGCGCGAACCCGGATTCCGGCAGCGGGCGCGGGAACGACGGGTCACCGGTGTCGAAGGTGGGGCCACGAAACCCCTTGTCGGCGTTGCGGAACTCTTCGACCGCATTCTCGGTCAGGCGAGCGAAGGGCCTGATGCCGTGTTCGGCGTCGGCTCTGGTCAGTCGCGCGATGCGGCTGCTCAACCTGCGGGCGGCCTGCAGAGCTGCCCGCGCGATCTCATCGGATCGGTTCAGCAAGGCGACGCCCTAGGCCGAGCGGGCGAGCCGGTCGAGTCCGATCGATGAGCAGGGCATGACCGCGAGCGTAGCGGGTGGAGTTCCCCGCTCGGCGCTGAGCGTGGCCCCGGGGGGGAGGACACCCGGGGCCGGGGGGGAGGAGAGGGCGGAAAAACGTTGGGGGGGGTGCCGGTGGAGCGACGGGGGGGGGGGGGGGGCGCGGAACAAGGGGGGCCGCGGGGGGGGG
>NZ_JARWQD010000312.1 GCF_029869545.1 Nocardia wallacei
CCCCCGGCCCACCGCCGCGGCGTTGCTTACGCGGGCTCGGGGGAGACCATGTTAATAGGTAAGTCGGGTTTTTTTACGGGGTTAGGGGCGACCCCCGGATTAATTTACCACCCCCACCCGCCGAAACTCCACCCGGGGGCCCCCCCCCCCCCCGCGGCATCCCTGGCCCGTCTTGGTGAACCGGGCCGCGGCCGCGCCGCGGGGCCCGGGGCCGCGACCCGATCGCTCGGTCGATGTCGCGGTGGTCCAATTCGCCCCCTACACCGACAAGGACGCCAATCTGGCGCAGCTGCGGGCCGAGGTGCGCGCGGCGGCCGAGCACGGCGCGCGGGTGGTGGTCGCGCCGGAGTATTCGATGTTCGCGGTGACCCGGCTGGACCGGCGGGTGCTCGACGCGGCGGAACCGATCACCGGGCCGTGGGTCGAGCGGCTGCGCGGGCTCGCCGCCGAATTCGGCGTCCACCTGGTCGCGGGAGTGGTCGAGGCGCCGGGCGGCGGGGAGCGCGAACGCGTCCACAACACGCTGGTCGCCGCGGCGCCCGACGCGGAGTTCGTCGCGGTGTACCGCAAGGTGCACCTGTACGACGCGTTCGGATTCCGCGAGTCGGACATCGTGCTGCCCGGCCCGATCACCGACCCCGCGACCTTCACCGTCGACGGCGTGACGTTCGGCCTGCAGACCTGTTTCGACCTGCGCTTTCCGGAGGGCTGCCGACGCGTCGCGGCCGCCGGGGCGCAGGTGCTGGCCCTTCCGGCGCAATGGATCCCGGGCCCGGCGAAGGTGGACCAGTGGACGACGCTGCTGCGCGCCCGCGCCATCGAGAACACCGTCTACGTCGCGGCCGCCGACCAGGCCGCACCGCGCGGGGCGGGCGCCTCGATGATCGTCGACCCGACCGGCACGGTGCTGGCCGAACTGGGCGAGGCCACCGGAATCGCCACCGCCCGTGTGGATCTCGGGCATCTCGAGCAGGTACGCGAGGCCAATCCCAGCCTGGCGCTGCGCCGGTTCACCGTCGAACCGCGATAGTGCCGCGGACGGTCGATGTACGGCTTTCGTCCACAGGTACCGCCACCGGAACTAGACTTGACAGACCATGATCTATCCCGATCGCGCCGCCGCCGGTCGCGCGCTGGGTGAGTCGCTGCTGCACCTGCGAGCGTCGGACCCGCTGGTGCTCGGGCTGCCCCGGGGCGGGGTGCCGGTCGCGGCGGCGCTACGCGAGAAGATCGGCGGGGATCTCGACGTCCTGCTGGTCCGCAAGCTCGGCGTGCCCTGGCAGCCCGAGCTGGCGATGGGCGCGATCGGCGAGGGCGGGCTGCGGGTGCTCAACGAGGACGTGATGCGCCATTCCGGGGTGACTCCCGAACAGCTGGCCGAGACCGAGGAGCGCGAACGCGCGGAACTGGAACGGCGCCAACGGATGCTGCGCGCGCACGCGGCCCCGATCTCGCCGAAGGACCGCACCGTGGTGATCGCCGACGACGGAATGGCAACCGGCGCAACGGTTGCGGTCGCCTGCCGGATACTGCGGCTGCACGGGCCGCGGCGGATCACGGTGGCCGTGCCGGTGTCCTCGGCCGAGGCGCTGCACCGCATCGAGGAGCTGGCCGACGAGATCGTCTGTCCCTTGGTGCCGCGCGTGCTCGGCGGCGTCGGCGGCGCCTACGACGACTTCCACCAACTCAGCGACGACGAGGTGATCGAGCTGATCAGCGCAGCCCCCCGGGACGGCTAGCCGGTTCGCTCAATCATCGATGGCGCTCAGCCCTTTTCGGTGCCGCCGGGCGAGTTCGGCGTAGAAGCCCGGATTGAGCTTGACCCAGCCCTCGGCCTGCGTACCGGCGAGCGGCCGCTTCACCTCGGCGGGCGATCCGGCGGCGAGCACCCCCTCGGGAATCTCGGCGCCGGGCTGCACGAGTGAGTGCGCGGCGACCATCGAACCCGCGCCGATGCGCGCCATGTCCAGCACCGTGGTGCCGTTGCCCACAATGGCTTCCGCGCCGACGACGGCGCCGTGCAGCACCACGCTGTGGGCGATGGTGGCGCCCGGCCCGACCTCCACCGCGACGTCCGGCGGCGTGTGTACCACGGCGTTGTCCTGGATGTTGGCGCGCTCGCGCACGATGATCGGCGCGAGATCGGCCCGCAGCACGGCGCCGTACCAGACCGAGGCCCCCGCCTCGACCCGCACGTCGCCGATCAGCGTGGCCGTCGGCGCGATGAACGCCGTCGGATCCACCTGCGGTCGCTTGCCCTCGAACTCGAAGAACGGCATCTGTACACCGTAAGGCGGTGCCGCCCGGCCGTCCAGAACAACATCGAGCATCGTCCCCGCCCGGTACTCACCAATCGGCGGTTTCAGTGACCATGCGCTCGGCCGCCGCGACCATCGGGCGCAGTTGGGTGGCGAAGACCTCGGCGGTGACCGGGACGATGTCTACCTCGGTGCGGGTGCGCACCGTGTAGCGGCCGTCGCCGGTCACATCGATCCAGCAGAGCACGCCGAGCGGGCGCATGGTGTCGTCGACGCGGCGGGCCGAGACCACGATCTGACCGAGGCCGTCGCGCGGTTGTTTCAGCAGCCGCCGCATCCGGGCGGATTCCGTCGGCCCGGCGACCGGCACCGTCACCAGGTCGCGGCTGTCCTCGCGCACCCGGTCCAGCGGTGCGGTGCGGCGCGGTCCGGTCCCCGGGGAATTCTCCGGCAGCACCGAGACCACCCGCGCCGCAAGGGTTTTCAGCGTCCCGACGAACAGCCGCACCTCGGCGCCCCGATCCGGCGCGGTACCGGCACGCTGCGCCGCGACCACCGTGACGTGCCCGTCGGCGGCCCCCAGCACCCGCACCGGCTGCGCCTGCCCGCCCGGGCCGTATTCGCCGAACACCTCCACCTGGATCGCGGGCCGCGCCAGCACCCGCAGCGCCGCCTCCAGGTCGGGATCCAGGGTGCGGTCGCACCAATCGTGCAGCTCGGGCAGTTGTGCGGCGCGTTCGGCGCTGTCGCGGGCCGAGAGCCGGACGGCGAGCGGATACGGGATCCGGTCGCCGTCGGTGCGCTCCCAGGCCAGCGCGAACTGGTCCGGGGTGAGCGTCCATCTCACCGGCGGCGGCCCGCCTCGATCGTCGTGATGTCGTTCATCCCGCCGTCAGTCGTCCTCGGCCCATTCGCCCAGCACCGGCGGCGTGGTCGGGTCGAGCCGACCGACGAGGTCGGTGCCCGGCTCGGCCGGTTCCAGGTAGGTCGGCTCGTCGAAGTCGTCGTAGTAGTCCTCGTCGAAGTCGTCCTCGTCGTCCTGGGAACGCTTGGGCGGCACGGGAATACTCGATCCGGAGCGGACGGCGTCACCGGCGGCGAACGCGCCGCCCGCGAGTCCCCCGACGACCCCCGCGCCCATGCCGCTGACGGTATCGGTGGCGGGGTCGCGGCGCTGCTCGTGCTCCTCGCGCCTGCGCTGTTCGTCGGAACCCTGCGCGGTGGTGGCGGCCGCCGCCGGGCGGGTCGCCACCGGCGGGGGCGCCGTACCGACCGGAGCCGAGGCCACCGCCACCGAATCCTGGTGCGGCGCAACGGTAGTCATCGGAGCCGCGGGAGCGGCGGCCGCGGGGCGATCGAGTTCCGGCGCGGCGGTTGCGGCTCCGGCGGGCACGGTGGCGGCGGCCGGAGTGGTCGCCGCGGGCGCGGTATCGGACCCCGCCGGGGCGACCGCTGCCTGCTCGGCCCGCGGGGTCTGCGGCTCCGAATCGGCTTGTGGCCGTATAGATTCCACCACCGGAGCGGGTGCCGTCGCCGACCGCAGCCCGGCGGCGGAGTCGGTCGGATCCGGGCCGCCGCCGTCGCCGTCCGGCCCCGGAGCCGGGGACTCGGACGTCGGATACATCCCGCCGTCGTGGAAGGCCGGGACGCCGTTGCCGGTGGGGACGAACGCCCCCGCGTACACCGTCTCCATCACCCGGACCACGTCCTGGCGCACATTCTCGGCCTGCTTCTGGATCGAGACGTTGAGGGTGGCGCGCTTGGGATCCAGCAGCGCCGCTTGCAGATCCGGCCCCGCGGACACCGGCTTCGCCACGGCCGCGCGCAGTGTCTCCGCGGCGTCGTTGGCCTGGCCGAGCCGCCGCGCGACGTCGGCCATCACATCGGCAACGTGCTGGCCCAGTCCCTCGAACGCCTGCATCGCGGCGACCGCCTGCTGCGCCGCGCCGCCACGCCAGCCGTCCGCGACGGCGCCGCGGATCTCCGCGTGCGCCTGCTGTACCGCGTCGCCCAGGCCGGTGGCCGCGCCCTGCCAGGCCTGGCGCCCGGCGGTGAGCACCTCCGGATTCAGCTGCAGCACACCGCGATAGATCTCGTCGTAACGCATCTGGTCGAAGACCTCGACCGTCGGCGCGTAATCGGGGTCGGCGGTGCCGGACCCGGGCGCGTTCCCGGTCTTCCTATGCATGACCCACCCCCACCGCATCCGAGCCGACCCGGCCGATCGCCGCGGAGATGTCCGCATCGTGCTGGTCGTAGGCCGCGGCGGCCGCGCGCAGCGTGTGCGCCAGCTGCCGTGCGGCGTCGGCGTACTCCTGTAGCCGCTGCAGTCCCTGCGCCGCCTTGTCCTCGAAGCCGCGCTGCAGCGCGATGCCGGACTCGAAACCACCGAAGCCGGGTAGTGCCGCGGCCGCGCGCAGCGTCCGGATCTGCTGCTCCACCTGATCGGCGAGCTGCTCGTAGCGCCGCGCACAGCGCTCGTGGACGCCGTCGCCGACGAGCACGCCGTCGATCCACAGCCGGCCGTCGTCGACGGCCTGGGTCAGGGCAGCGACATCACTGCGCAGGTCCCCGGGTTGTTGCGACTGCACCGGTCCCCCTTTCTCGTGGTCACATCACGGGCGCACCGGCCGCGGCGACGCCCTGGATCCACTCCACGATGTCGGCGGTGACCTGTGTCCGCACCGGTTCGTGCAGCAGATCGTGCCCGGCATCGGCGTACTCACGCAAGCGCAACCCTACCGACTCCGGGCGCGCCGTCCAGTCCCGAACCGCATCGATAGGGGCTCGGCGGTCGTCCGCGCCGTGCAGCACCAGCACCGGCAGCCGGGCGGGCAGTTCCGGCGCCGGGGTGATCACCCGCCGGGGCGTGCCGGTGAGCACCAGCCCGGAGCAGTCGGGCAGCGCGGCCAGGGCGGCGGCCGCGCCTAGGGAGTGACCAGCGACGATCAGCGCGACCCCGGGACGCTCGGCGCGCACCAGCGCGGCGAAGGCCCGGGCGTCGGCGGCGAGTTCGGGGAGGGTGCCGGGGGCCTGCGGATCGCCCTCGCTCAGACCCTGGCCCGGGATGTCCAGCGCCCAGGTCTCGATGCGCGCGGCGCCGAGGCCACCGGCGAACGGATGGTAGTGCCCGCTGTGCTGGCCGGAGCCCGGCAGCAGCGCGACCACAGCCACCGGCCGGTCCACTCGCCACCGCCGATAATGCAGCCGTCCGCGCGCACCGTCGAAAAACGGCATCCTGCAATCCTTTCCGCGCCGAGTAGTCGAGATCATCATGATCCGGCGGCCCGCCGCGCGAAAATCCGGACCACCACCTGCGACGACACGCCCCCCTCGCGCCACGCCGAACTACCTCGACTGATTACGCTGGGGCGCGACCCGGTACGCAAGGATGCGGCGGCCGGTGCGGGTGTCCGAGCCACAGGAGGGCCGCGATTGATTCTGGTCGGTGATCGTGTCGTGTACAGCACCGGCGACCTGGTGGCGGCAGCACGCTGTGAGTTCGCGGTGCTGCGCGCACTCGACGCCGAGCTGGGGCTGGTGGCGCCGGTGGGTTCCGGCGCGGGTGCCGTGCCGACCGAGCACGGCGAGATCGACTTGCCCGGACCCGATTTCGTCCGCATCGCGCCGCCCGCATCCGCGACGACCGCGGACTTGGCCCGCGCCCATCGCGACACGCTGTCCGCGGTGCACCGCGGCGTGGCGGCGATCGCGGGTGCCACCTTCTTCGACGGCACCTTCGCCGCCTCCTGCGCGGCACTGGTCCGCACGGAGGTCACCGACCGATCCCCGATCCGGGAATCCGCGGCGGGCGACGACGGCCCGGAACTCCCCAGCGAGTGGTCCGGCAGCGCCGCCATCGATCACGGCGGCCAAGGCCAGGTCGTCGACGGTGACGCACTGAGTTGCTCGTTCGCAACCGCCGACACGCCCGATGTTCCGGCCGTCGGCGTTCCCTCGCCCGGCGGCCACGACACTGCCACCGGCGACGCGGAGACCGCTCCGACCACCGAGCCTCCCTGCTACATCGTGTACGGATCGGCGCGCGCCGAGGCATCCACCGCGCAGTTCATCGAGCTCGCGGCGTGCGCGGAAGCGATGCGGCACAGCGGTTTCCGGGTGGATCCCGTGCTGCGGGTGCGGCATTCGGACGGCTCGGAGTCGACCCGGCCGCTGGCGGAGGCCATCCGGGTGTACGCCGCGCGGCGGCGCCGGCTGGCCGCGATCCTCGCTGCCAAACAGGACGAGCTGCTGCCGGTGCAGTGGGGCGATCGGCGGTATCTGGCGTGCGGGCGCTGCGCCACCTGTACCGCGGAGCTGGTGACCGGGCGCGATCTGCTGCTCGTCGCCGGGATGCGCCCGGCCGTGCGGGCGCAGTTGCGCGATGCGGGCATCACGACGGTGGATCGGCTGGTGCGGGCCGACGCCGCGGTGACCCGGGTGGCGACCCAGACGTTCTCGGCACTGCGCCGCCAGGCCGAGGCGCAGGTGCGGCGCGAGCGCACCGGCGCACCGGTCCACACGCTGATCGACGCGGCCGCGCTGGCGGCCCTGCCGTCGCCCTCGCCGGGCGATGTGTTCCTCACCGTCGCGGGGAGCCCGGCCGCCGTCGTCGGCGTCGGGGTGCTGCCCACGCGGCCGCCGGAGGAGGGCGCGGACCCCGCCGATCCCGCCATTCTCTTCCATGCCTTCGGCCTGCACGACGATCCGGCCGCCCTGCTGGAATTCCTGGCCGAGCGGCAGGAGAACCATCCCGATCTGCGCATCTACCACTACCGTTCCGCGGCCCGTCCGCTGCTGGCCGAGTTGTGCGCGCGCTGCGGCGCCGACGAGGTGGTCGCCGACGATCTGCTCGGCGCGCTGGTGGATCTGTATCCGATCGTGCGGGCCGCGCTGGTCATCGGCGAACGGTCCTACGAGCTGCGGGATCTGGCGGGCCTGCTCGGCACCGAGGCTCCCGCAACGGACCTGGAATCGGAGTGCGCGCAGATTCCGCGGCTGCGCGACCGGCTGCGGGACCTGGCCGCCGACAACGACATTCGCGCCTGCCCGGCCCCGCGCGACACCCCGGCCGAATCGCCCGCCGCGGTCGAGGACGCGCTGCGCGAATTCGCCTTCGACGACCGCGGCGCGGGCGAGCGCACCGATCCGGCGGCCCCCGACGAAACCCAGGCGGCGAGCGGCGACGCCGCACCGGGCTGGGACGGAACCCGCACCCCCGCACAGCGATCCGCGGCACTGATGGCCGCCGCCCTGGGCTACCGCCGCCGCGAGCGCCAGCCGCTGCACTGGGCACACACCGACCGCCTGCACCGTCCGGTCGCCGAATGGGCCGATACGCCTGGGGTTCTCGTCGCCGACTGGGGCACCGTGGACACCAAGTGGCACAGCACCGGTCACGGGCCGATGCGCCGCTACCTGAAGCTCACCGGACGGCTGGGCACCGGTAGCGCGCCCCCGCCCGGAACACCCGTGCTCACCCTCTACGACCGCCCGGTGCCCGGCATGCGGTGCGTGCCCGGGCGGCGCGCCACCGCCCGGGCCACGGTCCTGGGCTGCGCGCTGGACGACAATTTCGACGACACCGTCCGCGTCGAGGAGCTGCTGCCGGAGGGGTGCGCGCTCTACGACGATCTGCCGGTCGCGATCGTCCCCGGGCCGCCCGAGCACGACGAGAACATCGAGGCGGCACTGGAATCGGCCGCGCACGACCTGCTGGTGAGCCTGCCGGAGGTCCCGGCGACCGCGGCATTCGATCTGCTGTGCCGCCGCGCGCCGCGGCTGCGGTCGGCCGACGCGCTGCCGGAGGTGTTCGGCGACCACGCCGCCGCGGTGACCGCCGCCGTCCTCGATCTCGATGACTCGTATGTCGCGGTGCAGGGCCCGTCCGGCACCGGCAAGACCGATACCGCGGCGCGGGTGATCGAGCGGCTCGTCACCCGCTACCGCTGGCGGGTCGGTGTGGTCGCGCAATCGCACTGGGCGGTCGAGGAGGTGCTCGACGCCCTGGTGCGGGTCGGGGTGCTGCCGGAACTGGTGGCGAAGTCCGATGCCCGCGCGGTCGCGCCCGAGTGGCTGGCGATCGATCCGGCGCGCTTTCCCCGCTTCCTCGACAATGCCGTCAACGGCTGCGTGGTCGGCGGGCTGCCCGACGAACTCGCCGATGCCGAGCGGGTCGCGCCCGGCAGCCTCGACCTGCTGATGGTCGCCGACGCCGGGCATTTCCCGGTGGCCGACGCGGTCGCGGTGGCGGGCAGCGCGCGCAACCTGCTGCTGCTCGGCGACCCCGCCCCACTGCCCGGGCACGGCACCCATCCGGAACCCGTGCACGACTCGGTGCTCGGCCGCCTGGTCGGCGACAACCCCACGCTGCCACCGGAATTCGGGTACTTCCTGGACCGCACCTGGCGGATGCATCCGCGGCTGTGCGAACCGGTATCGCGGCTGCGCTACGGCAATCGGCTGCGCTCCACCGAAACCGTCACGCTCGCACGCGATCTGGAGGGTGTGCCGCCGGGTGTGCGGTCGGTGCCGGTCGACCATCACGGCAACGGCACCGAATCCGCGGAGGAGGCCCGCGAAGTCGTGCGCCGGGTGCGCGCGCTGCTGGGCCTGCCGTGGCGGCAGGGCGCGGTGACGCGCCGGCTGCATCCGCACGACATCCTGGTGGTCACGCCCTATCACGCTCAGGCCGCGCGCATCCGAACCCTGCTGTCGCGCGCCCGGATCGAGGATGTGCTGGTCGGGACGGCCGAGCGCTTCGCGGGCCGGGAGGCGGCCGTGGTCCTGGTGTCGCTGACCACCTCGTCACCGGCCGAGGCGCCGCACGGCATCGACACGCTGCTGTCGCGGCACTGGCTCACCACGGTCGTGTCCCGGGCGATGTGGACCGCGCTGGTCATCCACTCCCCGCTGCTCACCGAGTACCTGCCCGAAACCCCGGAGCAGCTGTCGGATCTCGCGGCCTTCCTGGAGCTGGTCTCGCCGTAGGGCCCGAATCGGGCAGTGCCGCACGGCTATCCGAAGTTCTTGCCCTCGCCGCGATAGGTCGGGACGGCGGTGCGGGTGCCGTCGGTGTCGACGATGTGCACGGTGTCGAAACGCTCGCACAGCTCCCCGGCCTTGGCGTGCCGGAACCACACCCGATCGCCGATCGCCAGTCCGTCGGCCCCGCTGAGCGGGGTCTGCACCTCACCCGCCCCCTCGGTGCCGATGAGCCGTAAACCGCTGGGCCACACCGGCTTCGGCACCCTCGACTTACCCGCGGGCCCGGAGGCGATGTAGCCGCCGCCGAAGACGGTGGCCATGCCGGGCGCCGGGTGCCGCAGCACGGGCAGCGCGAAGAACAGCGCCGGGCGCGGCGCGAAGCTGCGGTAGCCGTCGAACAGCGTCGGCACGTACAGCCCGGAGCCCGCCGTCACCTCGGTGACACCCGGGCTCGCGGCGCTGACCTCGAGGGAGCCGCTGCCGCCGCTGTTGACGATCTCGAGCTCCCCCACCACCGACCGCACGGCGTCGAGCACCTGTCCTCGCCGCTTGCCGATCTCCGCGGCCGACGCCCACTTCACCAGGCGCACAGCGGGATTGGTATCGGGCAGGCCGGCGATCTGGGCCTCGTAGGTCATCAGCCCGACCACCCGGAAACCGCGCTCGAGCGCGAGGCGGGCCAGCCGCGACGCCTGCTCCGGGGTCCGGATCGGCGACCGGCGCACCCCCAGGTGCAGCGGGCCGATCCGCAGTGAGGCGTCCACGTCCAGGCATATCCGCGGGGACACCCGTTCGGCGCCGACAGCGGTCTTGATGAGGTCGAGCTGGGCCGGATCGTCCACCATGAGCGTGATGGATTCCCGCAGTGTCTCGTCCGCGCCGAGTTCGGCCAGCGCGGCCCGGTCCACGCTCGGATAGCCCAGCAGGATGTCGCGGGCACCGTGGCGCGCCAGCCAGATGGCCTCGCGCAGCGAATAGGACATGATCCCGGCGAATCCGCCCGCCGCGGTCAGCTCCGCGCCGAGCACCTCCTCGAGCACCGCGCGGCAGCGCACCGATTTCGCGGCCACCCGGATCGGCAGGCCGCGGGCGCGGCGGACCAGATCGGCGGCGTTGGCGCGCAGGGCGGCCAGATCGAGGGCGGCCAGCGGTGGGTCGAGGTCCGCGGTGCCCGCCCGCAGGGCGGCGGTCGGCGACAGATCTGTCACATCGACCACTCAACCACGTAACTGGTCATGCGTCCAGCTTTTGGGCGCGGGCTACCGATCCACCGCCTTGGTGGACAGGCTCGAGACCAGATCGTCCAGCACCACCAGCGTGGTCTCGTCGTCGCAGTCGGCCAGCCAGCGCAGCACCGTCCCCTGCATCACCGCCACCGCGTAGGCCGCGATCGCCTCGACCGGTTCCAGCCACTCGCTGTTCGACCGGTCGGCGCACAGCCGCAGAAACGCCCCGACCTCGGCATCCAGATCGCGGAACAGCGCCGCCACAGCGGGATCGGCCACCGGGTCGGTGCGGTCGGCCCACTGCCGGCGCAAGGCCTCGATCGTCGACTCGTAGGTGCGGATCTGCTTGTGGGGCGCCGCCTTGATGGCCGGCCACAGGGCGCTCACTCCGGCGTGCAGCAGCACCCGCAGGGCACGCGTGCCGGTGCAGTCGATGGCGGCGGCCGCCTTCTCGACGGCCTCCTCCACGGGCGGCCGTGGTCGTACCTCGATGATTTCTCCACTAGCGCTCAACGACGACTCCCTCGGGCGAATGAACGCGCGCACCTCGCCTGCGCGACTCGCTCAACGGGTTGCAGATCCTCACTGATCGCACCGGGGCATTCAACCCGGTCGACCCGTTCAACAACCAACAATGTTAGAGGGTTTTCGGGGATCGCGACCAGGTTCGATGGGTGTTTCCGGACTGAAAGAATGTTTTGTTACCCCTCCGGGACGGGCCCGAAATCGAACGGAGACCGGCGGCTCCGCCGGGCATGACCCACAACCGACATGACTCTACGCGCCCAGCGACCGCCGCCCCGGACCTGTGGCCGATCACACAGCCGCTCGACGTTCGCCGGTTCGATCGGAGAACGACACCGTCGCGATACCGGCGCGCCGATAGCCTGGATTGGTGACGATCGCGCGCCCCGACCAGTTCCTCATTTCCGGCACCTTCAACTATCGCGACGTCGGGGGTGTGCGCACCGAATTCGGCCCGCGCGTGCGCGCCGGGGCGCT
Source organism: Nocardia wallacei (assembly GCF_029869545.1). Classification (GTDB taxonomy): domain Bacteria; phylum Actinomycetota; class Actinomycetes; order Mycobacteriales; family Mycobacteriaceae; genus Nocardia; species Nocardia wallacei_A. Next base: position 11,474 of record NZ_JARWQD010000312.1, read on the forward strand.
GCTGCGCTCGGCGCAGCTGTGCCGCCTCGACGCCGACGGCCACGCCACCATGCGCGAACTCGGCATCGCCGCCGTCCACGACCTGCGCGGCCCCGAGGAGATCCGGCACCTGGGCGCCGACGTCCTGCCGGACGGCGTGCGGTTGGCGCTCACCCCGTTCGACTCGAAGATCGGTGAGCAACCGCCGCACGAGGTGGTGCACGACGAACCGTGGCAGGAGATGCTGCACGTGTACCGGTCCTTCCCGGCCATGCCGGAGGCGGGCGTCGCCATCACCGGAATCGCGCGGTCGCTGGTCGGCGGTGACGGTGCGGTCCTCGTGCACTGCGCCGCGGGCAAGGACCGCACCGGCTGGGCGATCGCGACGCTGCTGCGCGCGGTGGGCGTCACCGAAACCGACCTGCTCGACGACTATCTGCTCAGCAACGACGCCGTCGATGCGCTGCGCGACGACGTCGCGCGCAATTCCGAGGGCCGGGTGAGCCTTCCGCTCGACGTCCTCGGCGTCGCCCCGGAATACCTCGCCGCGGGCACCGACGCCATGCACCAGCTCTACGGCGGCCTCGACGGCTACCTCACCGCCATCGGCCTCACCGACGACCTCCGCACGGCCCTCCGCACCCGCCTCCTCGAATAACCCCTACTCGGCGCGGTGGACGAGGCCCTCGTCGTCGATGTCGACCTGGTTGCCGGTGTGGAACCAGGGGCCGGTGAAGCGGGACTCGGTGGTTTCCGGGTCGTTCCAGTAGCGGGGGGTGACATTGGGGCCGCGGCAGAGCAATTCGCCGTGACCGGCGGCCGCGTGCGGGCCCCACAGCGCCAGTTCGGTACCGCCGAACGGGAATCCGAGCAGGTCGCACCGCGGGGCCTCGCCGCCGTCGGGCAGCGCCAGGCCGATACCGCTGGTCTCGGTGGCGCCCCACACCGACCACTGCCGCGCCAGCGGGAACACCTCGCGCAGCGCGGCGGCGACGACCTCCGATGTGCCCGGATCGGTCGCCGCCAATTCGGCGCGGTGCCCGGCGCTGCAGACCTGCCGCACGCCCTCGGCCCGCAGCCCGGCCAGCTCGGGCAGCAGACCGGCGAAGATGCGCGGCGTCGCCGCGACCATATCGACGCGCTCGGCCACGATGGCCTCCGCGACCAGCGCCGGATCCGGGGCCAGCACCACGGTGCCGCCGACGGCGAAGGTGGGCAGCAGCTGGTCCACACAGCCGCTGGCGTGCGCCAGCGGCAGCAGCACCAGGTTGCGCAGCCCGTCGGTGGGCAGATCCAGCGCCCCCACCATGGATCGGACCGCGGACAGCAGGTTCTCGTTGGTCAGCTCCACGCCCTTGGGCGGGCCCGAATCCTCCTGGGCCACCGCGCCGCTGGTGTAACACAGCAGTGCCAGCTCGCTCAGCGAGGCGCCGTCGTCGATGAATGCCGCGCCGTCGGGAAAGTCCGCGCAGCCCGGCCCGCCCAGCACGAAATCGGTGCTGCTGTCCGAGAGGAGCTGGGCCGCAATATCGTCGGGCAGGCCGTCCTGCACCAGCACCGGGACGGCCCCGGACAGCAGCGCGCCGAGGAAGGCCTGGATCCAGCGCGCCCCCACCGGCATCCGCACCGCAACCCGGTCGCCGTAGCCGATGCCGTGCTCCTGCAACCCGCCCGCGATGCGCGACGCCGAATGCCACAGCTGCCGGTAGGTCAGCCGCGGACCGCCGATCTCCACCACCGCCTCCCGGCCCGAGAAGGCGTGCACCTGCACGTCGAGTAGCTCCGTCAGCGCCGGGTTGAGGTTGCCGTAGCGCAGCACACCGTCCGCGCCACGGGCAAGAGGGTTGTCGCACCACGGGTTTCGCGATTGCGGATATTCGACCAGGAGCTGCGCCATAGATCCCTCCGAGCGCCTCGATTTCGGCAGGCACCTGTGACTATATGACGCAGATCACAAACGCGGGCGGATAGACGGCAAACGTGTCCGCACCGTCATACCGGTCACTTCCCGGTATAGGTCGCCTTACCCGGTCCGACCTCCAGGAAGCTGCGCACGGCGCCGCGCAGATCGTCGGTGCCGAACAGCTCGCCCGACACCTGCGGGGTCACCGAATCCGCGTGCGCCACACCGCCGGAACGCCACGCCGCCACGATCTGCTTGGTGGCCGCATGCGCGCGGGTGGGGCCCTCGGCCAGCCTGGCCGCCAGCGCGCGGGCGGCGGCGTCGACATCCTCGTGCACGGCGTTGACCACACCCCATTCGGCGAGCTCCCCAGCGCCGAACAGGTCGCCGGTCATCACCAGTTCGCGGGCGCGGCCGGAACCGGCGCGCTCGGCCAGCCGCTGCGGGCCACCCATCGAGGGCGTCAGCCCGACCACCGTCTCCACCAGGCCGAACTTCGCCTTCGGTCCGGCCAGGATGATGTCGCAGGCCAGCGCGACCTCGAAGGCGGCGGTCAGGGTCAGGCCGTGCGCGGCGAAGACGACGGGGCACGGCAGCGCCTCCAGCGGGTGGATGATCCGCGCGAACAGGGTCCGCCACAGCTCGGCGCCCTCCTCGGGCGTAAGCCCGTCGAAGACATGCACGTCCACGCCGCCGGACACCATCTTGCCCTCGGCGCGCAGCAGCACCGCGCGCGGCGGATCGGCGCTCAGTTCGGCGATGTCGGCGGCCAGCGACTCCATCAGCGCCTGGTCGAACAGGTTCAGCGGCGGGTTGTCGAGGGTGAGGACGGCCAGCCGCGCCCCGTTGTCGGTATCGACGCGTTCCAGGCGGGTGGGTTTCGAATCGCTCATCCGCCGAATGTATCCAGGTATGACGGGCGCACGAAACCTCATCTGCGACACTGGGCCGGTGAGCACCTCGTCTTCCGACAGCGCCACGTACATCGAGCCCGGTGAGTTCAAGCGGGACACCAACTACATCGGCACGCGGATCACCGCCGACGGCCGCGACGGATATCCGGTCGAGGCGGGCCGGTATCGCCTCGTCGCCGCGCGCGCCTGCCCGTGGGCGAACCGGACGCTCATCGTGCGGCGGCTGCTCGGGCTCGAGGACGTGCTGTCGCTCGGGCTGTGCGGCCCCACGCACGACAAGCGCAGCTGGACCTTCGACCTCGATCCCGGTGGCGTGGATCCGGTGCTCGGCATCCATTTCCTGCGCGACGCCTATTTCGCACGGTTTCCGGACTATCCGCGCGGGATCACGGTCCCCGCGGTGGTGGACGTGCCGACCGGGCAGGTCGTCACCAACGACTACCCGCAGATCACCCTCGATTTCTCCACCGAGTGGACGAGATTCCACCGGCCGGGCGCGCCGCAGCTGTATCCGGAGCCGCTGCGCGCGGAGATCGACGAGATCAACCGGCGGGTGTACACCGAGGTGAACAACGGCGTCTACCGCTGCGGTTTCGCCGGCGCCCAGGACGCCTACGACGCGGCCTACGATCGGCTGTTCACCGCGCTGGACTGGCTGTCCGAGCGCCTGGCGCGGCGCCGCTACCTGGTGGGCGACACCATCACCGAGGCCGATGTCCGCCTGTTCACGACCCTGGTCCGCTTCGACGCGGTCTATCACGGCCACTTCAAGTGCAACCGCAACAAACTGACAGAGCTCCCCGTGCTCTGGGCCTACGCCCGCGACCTGTTCCAGACCCCGGGCTTCGGCGACACGGTCGATTTCACCCAGATCAAGCAGCACTACTACATCGTCCACGCCGACATCAATCCCAGCGGCATCGTGCCCAAGGGCCCGGATCTGTCGAACTGGCTCACCCCGCACGGCCGGGAGGAGCTGGGCGGCAGGCCCTTCGGCGACGGCACGCCGCCCCCGCCCCCGCCGCTCCCCGAGCGCGTCCCCGCCGACCACAGCGCCTGACCCGACGGGCCGGGTCACGCGTCCTGGTCGCCCCGGTAGGTGCGGGGGCGAGCCCGGTCACGCGTCCCGGTGTCCGGGGTAGGTGCCGAAGCTCCAGAAGACGCCCTCGGGGTCGCGGCAGGTGAAGCCGCGGGAGCCGTAGTCCTCGTCGCGCAGTTCGCGGGTGATGGTGGCACCGGCGGCCTCGGCGCGCTCGTACAGCTCGTCCGGGTTGTCGATGACCACATACACCGAGCCCGCGCCCGGCGGAGCCATCTCGAGGGACGACCCTTCCCGGACGGTGCCGAGCATGACCCCGCCGCCGCCCGGCAGGGTGAGTTCGGCGTGTTCGACCACGTCGCCCTCGCCGTAGCGGGCCCGTTCGACGAAGCCGAAGGCCCGTTGCAGGAAGTCGATCGCCGCCGGGGCGTCACGGTAGGCGAAGCACGGCCATAGGACCGCGCCGGTGCGAGTGCTGCTGGTTTGCGTCGTTGTCTCGGTCATATCCCCGAGCCTTCCAGCGCGGTCCGCGACCGGTCTTGGACGAATGGGAACTGTTCGGCGGCCAGCCACGCCGAGGGCGGCATGCCCGCCAGTTCCCGCCACTCCCGGGCCATGTGGGCCTGGTCGTAGTATCCGGCCGCGGCGGCGACCGCGGCGATCGACACCTCCGTCCGGCCGCGCGCATACGCGGTGGTCACGGCCGACCGCAGCAACCGATGCGAGGACTCGAAGCGGGCCAGCCGGGCCGCATCCTTCGGGGTGATGCCGAATTCGGCGAGGAACCGGTTCCCGAGATGCCGTCGGCTCCAGCCGATCTCGGTCGACACCTCCGCGACGCGGGCCTGCCCGGCCCCGGCGGTGAGCAACAGCCACGCCCGCCCCAGATTCGGATCGATCGCGGATTCGGCGAGGCGGCGCAGCAGGATCTCGTCCAGGATCTCGAATCGCCGCGCCCAGTCGGACGTGGCCGACACCCGATCGCGCAGCTCGCGGGCGTCCGCGCCGAGCAGATCGGCCAGGTCGATCACCCAGGATCCGAGTTCGGCCACCGGCACCCCCAGCAGGGCCCGCGCGCCCAGCGGTGTCACCGCCAGCTGGATGCCGTGCTGGAAGCCGCGATGCGCGATGGCACAGGGCCGCACGGTGAGCCCGCTGGCCATCGTCTCCCAGCGGCCCGCCGACTGCGCGGGATGCGGCGACACCGGAATCTCGAGGGGTTCGTCGATCGTGATGATCACGGTGAGATCGGTGCCCGGCATGCCGATGTGCGTGCCCGGGTCGAAGCCGCGCAGCAGGTATCCCTCGTAGCTGCGGACGAAGGCCCGCAGCCGCGGATCCGGCAGCCCCGCGGCGCCCTCGGAGACACCACTCACGGGTCAACCCTAAGCCCGATCCCGCGGAACCGGCTCGCCGTCCGACGCGTTCTCCGGACGAGGACGCGCACGGCGGTCGCGACCGGCCACCGTCGCAAAGCAGAACCATATGGACTATCAATAGGTACACAGCCACCGATGCGAAGGGGTAGACGATGTTCAAGGGCGGTGCGGAGAAGGCGGTGAAGGCACTGCTCGACAACGGGGCGCAGCTACAGGCCCCGGCCGTCGCCAAGTATGTCGACCGCTTCCGGCGGTCGCATCCCGACGAGAGCCCCGCCCAGATCATCGAGCGGCTGGAGCGGATCTACCTGAACACGGTGACCGGCAGCGGCACCGCGGTCGGGGCCACCGCCGCGGTCCCCGGCGTCGGCACCGTCGCCTCCCTGGCCGCGATGAGCGCGGAGACCACCTTCTTCCTGGAGGCGTCGGCGGTGTTCACCCTGGCCGTCGCGGCCGTGCACGGCATCGCCCCCGACGACAAGGAGCGCCGCCGTGCCCTGGTGCTGGCGGTGGTGCTGGGCGAGAGCGGCATGCAGATCGTCGAGAAGAACGTCGGCCATTCGGCGAAGAACTGGGGATCGCTGCTGGCCAACCAGATCCCCGGCATCCGCAATATGAACGAGTCGCTGATGAAGCGGTTCATCGTGCAGTTCATCGCCAAGCGCAGCGCGCTCATGTTCGGCAAGGTGCTGCCCGCCGGAATCGGCGCGGCCGTGGGCGGTTTCGGCAACCGCGCGATCGGCAAGCACACCATTTCCAACGCGCGACAGGCCTTCGGCCCGGCCCCGCTGACCTGGCCCAACCCCACGGTGATCGACGCGGATCCGCTGCCGGCGCTGGACGACAAGTCCTCCGGGCAGCAATGAGCGCGGCGCAGCCGCCCGCCTTCGCCGCCGCCGGGCTGACCAAGAGGTTCGAGGCCGTGGGCGCGGTGCGCGAGGTGAGCTTCACCGTGCCGCCGGGTACCACCGCCGCGCTGGTCGGTCCCGCCGGTTCCGGCAAGACCACGATCGTGCGCATGCTGCTGGGGCTACTGCCGCCAACCTCGGGCGGCGCGGCGTTCGGTGGCCGTGGATCGCAAGCACCGCGACCGGCCGGATCGGTCGGCACCGTGCTGCAGCCGCGCGGACTGCACCCGGCCCGGACGGTGCGCGGTCAGCTGCGCGTCTACGCCCCCGCCGTGGGCGTCGCCGACGACCGGGTCGACGCCCTGCTCGAACTCATGAGCCTGGAAGCCGTTGCCGGAGAACGGATCCGGGCGCTACCGGCGAGCGTGCACACGCGGCTGGCCCTGGCGATCGCGCTGCTGGGTGATCCGCCGCTGCTGGTTCTCGACGACCCGTTCGCCGGGCTCGAACCGGCCGAACGCGGCTGGCTCGCGGACTATCTGCGCGGGCACGCCCGCCGCGGCGGCACCACCCTGGTGACCTCGCAGAGCCTCGCGGCCGTGCTGCCGGTGGCCGACCAGCTGATCGTGCTCGGCGGCGGGTCGGTGGTGTACCAGGGCAGCCCCCGCCGGCTGCGGCGCAGCCACCCCGACCGCCTGGTGGTGGGCGCGTCCAGCGCCATCGCCTTGGCCACCACGCTGGCCGCGCGGGGATACACCGATACCGTGATGCGCGCCGACGGGCGCCTGGCCGTGGCCGAAGCCTCGCAGGACGAGATCGTCGCCGCCGCGAGCACCGCCCGCGTGCAGCTGACGGAGATGATCCCCGAACCGGTACACCCCGACCGGGTGCTGGCCGCGCTCACCAGAACCGCACCGACCGTCCAACCACCGATGCCTTACGGGACGCCACCATGATTCCGACCCTGCCCACGGATGTGAGCCGGGCTGCCACCGCCGAACTCCGCAAGATCACCACGCTGCGCGCGGGCTGGGTGCTGCTCGGGCTCTGCGCCGCGATCGGCTTCGTGGCCACGGCCGTCACCGCGATCACCGGCAGCGGCCCGCAGCAGGATCAGGCGCTGGCGACCGGCACCGCCAGCATCGGTATCTATCTGGGCGTGGCGGCGGCGCTGGCCGCGTCCGCGGTGTTCGCGGCGCTCGGATCGGGCGGCGAGTACCGCGATCGGAGCATGCCGCTGACCGCTCTGTTCACCTCGGATCGCGATGTGCTGTGCGGCGCGAAACTCGCTGTCGCCGCGGGCTTTTCATTGCTGCTCGCGCTGGCGGCGGAGGTGGGCGCCGCGCTCGCGCTGGCGGCGTTCGGACGCGACCGGATCGAGTTCGGGCTGCGGCTGGTGAGCGTGTTCGGCGGCGGGCTGCTGGCGGCGGTGTGCTGGGGCGTGATCGGCGCGAGCCTCGGGTTGCTGCTGCGCTCGGCGGTACCGGCGATCGCGGCCCTGGCCGGTTGGCTGGTGGTCGTCGAGCCCCTGCTGTGGGTGGTCCTCGACGGCATCGGCCTTCCCGGATTCGCGGTGCTACTGCCGGGCTCGGCGACCGTCGGCACGGTCGCGGTCGACTCGTTCCCGAAGAGCCCGTTCCTGCCGCCGAGCGCCGCCTCGATCGTCGTGCTGCTGCTCTGGGCGGCCGCCGCGGGCGGCGCGGCGTGGTGGTTGCTGCGCGAGCGGGAGATCTGAGCGGGCGCGGACTCGGCCACCCGGCGGCTGCGGGAACAAAGCCGTGTCGGTGGGCGTCGGTAGGTTCGAAACGATATGAGTGACGCCGACGCAACCGCACAGCGCGGCCCCGGGTGGATACGCCGACTGTGGGCCGCGTGCCGAGCGCATCCGAGGCTGCTGACCGGTGTGATCGCGGCGGTGATCGGGGGTGCGCTGGCGGAGGTCGCCGCGCCGCTGGCGGCCAAGCAGGCGCTCGACAGCGCGCGGGTCGGCGATACCCGGGCCATCGGCGCGATCGCGATCGTGCTGGTGCTGCTGGCGGCGGTGCGGTTCGCCACCGCGTACGGGCGGCGGTGGCTCGCCGGGCGCCTGGCGCTGGATGTGCAGCACGGACTGCGGGTTTCGCTGCTGACGGCGCTGCACCGCTACGACGGGCCGGGCCAGGACTCGTTGCGCACCGGGCAGGTGGTGTCGCGATCGATCACCGATCTGCAACTGGTGCAGGGACTGCTGGCCATGGCGCCGCTGTCGGCGGCCTCGCTGCTGATCTTCGTCCTGGCCGCCGCGGTGATGCTGGTGCTGTCACCGCTGCTGGCGATCGTCGCGCTGCTGACGGTTCCGGCGCTGGGGGTGGTGGTGTATCGCACCCGGCCGCTGCTGCACGCGGCCACCTGGTCGGCCCAGCAGCGCGCGGCCGACCTGGCCCAGCACGTCGAGGAGACGGTCACCGGGGTCCGGGTGGTGAAGGGCTTCGGGCAGGAGGGCCGGATGGTCCGGCTGCTCGAGGGCCACGGGCGGCGGCTGTACGCGGAACGGATGCGGGCCGCGCGCATCGACTCCCGGTTCGCGCCGACGGTGGCGGCCATTCCGCAGATCGGCATGGTCGTGGTGATCGCGCTCGGCGGCACGCTGGCCCTGCGCGAGGTGATCGGGGTCGGGACGTTCCTCGCCTTCGCCGCCTATGTCACCATGCTGGCCTCCAGCACCCGCATCGTGTCGAACGTGATCGTCATGGCGCAGCTGACCCGCGCGGCCGCCGAACGCGTCTACCAGGTCATCGATTCGGCACCCGCAGACACCGACCCGCCCGACCCGCGGCCCCTGCCCGACGGCCCGCTCGGCATCGAGATGCGCTCGGTGACTTTCGGTTTCGATCCGGACCGCCCGGTGCTGCGCGATTTCGACCTGTCCGTGCGGCCCGGCGAGACCGTCGCGATCATCGGGCCCGCCGGTTCCGGGAAGTCCACGCTCGCGCTGCTGCTGCCCCGGCTGTTCGCGCCGGACGCCGGGCAGATCGTGCTGCGGGGACCGACGAGCGCGGCAGGCCAGCCCGATGGTGAACACGCCGCAGGAACGCCGTGCGAGGTGGACATCGCCGATGTGCGCGCGGCCGAACTGCGCGCGGCGGTGGGTGTCGTCTTCGACGAGCCGTTCCTGTTCTCCGATACGGTGGCGGCCAATATCGCGCTGGGCCGCCCCGACGCCACACCGGACGAGATCCGCCGGGCCGCCCGGCTGGCGGCCGCGGACGGATTCATCGGCGAACTGCCCGACGGATACGACACGATGGTCGGCGAGCGCGGCCTCACCCTCTCCGGCGGCCAGCGGCAACGCCTGGCCCTGGCCCGCGCCCTGCTGGCCGACCCCCGCATCCTGATCCTCGACGACGCCACCTCCGCCGTGGATGCCGTCACCGAGGCCGCCATCTTCGACACGCTGCCCACCGACACCGCCCGCACCACCCTGATCCTGGCCCACCGCGAATCCACCCTCACCCACGCCGACCGCATAATCCGCCTCCCACCACCGGAGTCGACCGACAACGCCGTCCACCTCTGGCCGGATTCCGGCCAAGAGCACGCCGGAAACAAGAAGACAGCCACAGGCACCGCAAACGAGAAGGCAGCCACACTCGCCGGAAACAGCGAGGCTTCCCGCCACGCCGAGCACCCTCCCACTTCCCGGCGGGGCGAGGACTCTTCTGTTTCTCGGCGGGGCGAGAATCCTTCTGTTTCCCGGCATGCTTTTGGCCGGGATGTGCCGCCGGAGATTCGGGAGGATCTTGCTCGGCTGCCTGCGGCGACGGAGGTGCCGGGGCTCGACGAGCGGGGGCTGGAGCGGCCGGAGCCGGACTTTCGGCTGGTGCGGCTGTTGCGGCCGGTGCGGTGGCTGCTGGTGGCGGTGGTGACGCTGCTGGCGGTGGATGCCGTGATCGCCGTGGCATTTCCGGCGCTGACCCGGTACGCACTCGATGACGGCGTGGCCGCGGGCAGCGCGCGGGTGCTGGCGATCGCGGCCGTCGGCGGCACCGTGCTGGTGCTGCTGAGCTGGCTGGACGAGGCCGTCGGCACCCTGCTCTCGGCGCGCGGCGGGGAGCGCGTGCTGTACGGACTGCGGGTGCGCAGCTACGCGCACCTGCAGCGGCTCGGCCTGGACTACTACGAGCGCGAGCTGTCCGGCCGGATCATGACCCGGATGACCACCGACATCGACGCGCTGTCGACATTCCTGCAGACCGGCCTGGGCAATGCGTTGATCAGCTTCGGCACGGCCGGTGGCATCGCGGTGGCACTGCTGGTCATCGATCCCCGGCTGGCGGCGGTGGTCTTCGCCACCCTCCCGCCGCTGATCGGCGCGACCCTGATCTTCCGCCGGGTGTCCGCGGCCGCCTACTCGGCCTCCCGCGAGCGCGTGGCCACGGTGAACGCCGACTTCCAGGAGAATGTCGCCGGACTGCGCGCCACCCAGGCCTACCGGCACGAACCGCATGCGGCGCAACGCTTCACCGACTACTCCGACGCCTACCGCCGCGCCCGCATGCGGGCACAGCGGGCCATCGCGCTGTACTTCGCCTTCGTCGTCGCCTGGGCCGACCTGGCACTGGCCGCGGTGGTCTACGTGGGCGCGCGGGAGATCGCGCACGGCGCCACCACCGCCGGCACGCTGGTGGCCTTCGTGCTCTATCTGAACCTGCTGTTCGGCCCGATCATGCAGCTGTCGCAGATATTCGACAGCTATCAGCAGGCCCGGGTCGGCCTGCGCCGGATCGAGTCGCTGCTGCACACCCCGTCCTCGATCGCCCCCGACCCGCCGGAGGCGGCCGCGGTCCCCGATCGGATGCCCGCCGATGTCGTCTTCGACAAGGTGAGCTTCCGCTACCAGGACGCGAAATCGCCTGCCCTGGAAGATGTCTCACTGCACATCCCGGCCGGAACCACCCTCGCCCTGGTCGGCGAGACCGGCGCGGGCAAGTCGACGATCGTGAAACTCCTCGCACGCCTGTACGACCTGCCACCGTCCGACGCGCCGACCGGCACCATCCGCGTCGACGGCGTCGACGTCCGCGACTACCGCCTCGCCGACTACCGCGCCCGCCTCGGCGTCGTCCCGCAGGAAGCTCACCTGTTCACCGGCGACGTTGCCAGCAACATTGCATTCGGGAAACCTTTCGCCACACCCGAGCAGATCGAACGCGCCGCCGCGACGGTCGGCGCGCTGGACATGATCGCCACCCTCCCGCGCGGCATGCGGCAGCCGGTCGGCGAGGGCGGGCGTGGCCTGTCGGCCGGGCAGCGCCAGCTCGTCGCCCTGGCCCGCGCCGAACTGGTCGGTCCGGATCTGCTGCTACTGGACGAGGCCACCGCGGTCCTCGACCCCGGCAGCGAGGAAAAGGTGCTGGCAGCGAGCAATTCGCTGATGCGCGCGGGAACCGGCCACGGCCGCACCGCGGTGATCGTCGCGCACCGGCTGGCGACCGCCGCCCGGGCCGACCGCATCGCCGTCGTGGACCGCGGCCGCATCGCCGAGATCGGCACGCACGACCAGCTGCTCGCGGCCGGTGGAATCTATTCCCGGCTGTGGTCGGCGGCACGGTCTGAGGTAGGAATATTCTCGACTTCGGACGGGTCGTCACATATGAGGCTGGGTCTGTCCGGCAGTCGATAGGCGCCTCGGGGCACGCTCCACGGGGATGGGAGGCGAAAGCTTTGCGCAATCCGAAGAAACCCGCGGAGACCGCCATGGGGCGCTGTGCCGGGCCTGCGCCTATCCTCAGAAAGGGCGCATCGGCACGCAACACGCCGATTACCCGTGCCGAGCACGTCACAAACGTCGCAGCGCAAAGAACGAAATGAGGCGAACACCTGCTGTGAGCAGCTCAACATCCCAGTTCGGACAGAACCAGTGGCTAGTCGACGAGATGTACCAGAAGTACAAGCAAGACCCGTCGTCGGTCGACGAGAGCTGGCACGAGTTCCTGGCCGACTACACACCGGAATCGACGGGCGAGACCAACAGCTCGGGCCGGGCGGGTGTTGACGCTACTCCGGCCGCCGCCGCACCGACGAACACTCCCGCCCCCGCACAGGCGCCCGCCGCCGCCCCCGCACCCGCCGCCGCGCCCGCGGCCCAGGCCGCCACGCCCCCGGCCCCCAAGGTGAACTCGGCCGCCTCGGCCGCCGCCGCCCCGCCGCAGGCGCGCGCCCCCCAGACCACTCCGGCCCCGGCCTCCAACGCCGCGCCGACCACCGGCGCCCCGAAGACCGCCGAGACCGCGGACGAGGCGAAGGTGCTGCGCGGCCCGGCCGCCGCCATCGTCAAGAACATGTCGGCGTCGCTGACCATCCCGACCGCCACCAGCGTGCGCGCCATCCCGGCGAAGCTGATGATCGACAACCGCCTGGTCATCAACAACCACCTGGCCCGCACGCGAGGCGGCAAGATCTCGTTCACCCACCTGCTGGGCTACGCGATCGTGCAGGCGGTCAAGTCGTTCCCGAATATGAACCGGCACTTCGCGGAGGTCGACGGCAAGCCGAACGCGGTCACCCCCGCGCACACCAACCTGGGCCTGGCCATCGACCTCCCCGGGAAGAACGGCAACCGCACCCTGGTCGTCGCGGCCATCAAGAACTGCGAGACCATGACGTTCGCGCAGTTCCACACCGCCTACGAGGACATCGTCCGCCGCGCCCGCGACGGCAAGCTGGGCGCCGAGGACTTCTCCGGCGTCACCATCTCGCTGACCAACCCGGGCACCATCGGCACCAACCACTCGGTGCCCCGGCTGATGGCCGGTCAGGGCGCGATCATCGGCGCGGGCGCCATGGAGTACCCGGCCGAGTTCCAGGGCATGAGCGACCAGCAGCTGGCCGAGATCGGCATCGGCAAGCTGATGACGCTGACCTCCACCTACGACCATCGCATCATCCAGGGCGCGGAGTCCGGCGACTTCCTGCGCACCATCCACCAGCTGCTGATCTCCGACGAGTTCTACGACGAGATCTTCCACGGCATGGGCGTGCCCTACGAGCCCGTGCGCTGGCGCAAGGACATCAAGGAGCGCGGCGTCGACAAGAGCGTCCGCGTGCAGGAGCTCATCGCCGCCTACCGCAACCGCGGCCACCTGATGGCCGACACCGACCCGCTGCGGCTGGTGAAGGACAAGTTCCGCAGCCACCCCGATCTCGACGTCACCCAGCACGGCCTGACGCTGTGGGACCTGGACCGCGAGTTCAACGTCGCCGGTTTCCACGGCCAGGAGCGGATGAAGCTGCGCGACGTGCTGTCGCTGCTGCGCGACGCGTACTGCCGCCACATCGGCGTGGAGTACACCCACATCCTCGACCCCGAGCAGCTGGCGTGGATCCAGGAGCGGGTCGAGCAGAAGCACGCGCGTCCCACCGTCGCGCAGCAGAAGTACATCCTGAGCCGCCTCAACGCGTCGGAGGCCTTCGAGACCTTCCTGCAGACCAAGTACGTCGGCCAGAAGCGCTTCTCGCTGGAGGGTGCCGAATCGGTCATCCCGATGATGGACGCCGTCATCGACCAGTGCGCCGAGCACGGCCTGGACGAGGTCGTCATCGGCATGCCGCACCGCGGCCGCCTGAACGTGCTGGCCAATATCGTCGGCAAGCCCTACTCGCAGATCTTCACCGAGTTCGAGGGCAACATGAACCCGGCCGCCACGCACGGCTCGGGCGACGTGAAGTACCACCTCGGCGCGCACGGGACCTACATCCAGATGTTCGGCGACAACGACATCGAGGTGTCGCTGACCGCCAACCCGTCGCACCTCGAGGCCGTCGACCCGGTGCTGGAGGGCCTGGTCCGCGCCAAGCAGGACCTGCTCACCAAGGAGGACCTGGTCACCAAGGGCGAGGAGGCGCGCACCTTCTCCGTCGTGCCGCTGATGCTGCACGGTGACGCGGCCTTCGCCGGTCAGGGCGTGGTCGCCGAGACGCTGAACATGTCGGGCCTGCGCGGCTACCGCGTCGGCGGCACGGTCCACATCGTGGTGAACAACCAGATCGGCTTCACCACCGCGCCGGAGAACAGCCGCTCCACCGAGTACTCGACCGATATCGCGAAGTTCATCGGCGCCCCGGTCTTCCACGTGAACGGCGACGATCCGGAGGCGTGCACCTGGGTCGCGCGGCTGGCCACCGACTACCGCGAGCGGTTCCACAAGGACGTCGTGATCGACCTGATCTGCTATCGGCGCCGCGGCCACAACGAGGGCGACGACCCGTCGATGACCCAGCCGTACATGTACGACGTCATCGACACCAAGCGCAGCGTCCGCAAGTCCTACACCGAGGCCCTGATCGGCCGCGGCGATATCTCGATGAAGGAGGCCGAGGACGCCCTGCGCGACTACCAGGGCCAGCTCGAGCGGGTCTTCAACGAGGTGCGGGAGCTGGAGAAGTACCAGCCGGAGCCGAGCGAATCGGTCGAGAAGGAACAGACCATCCCGCAGACGGTCGTCACCGCCGTGGACAAGACGGTGCTGCATCGCATCGGCGACGCCTTCGTCGATGTGCCCGAGGGCTTCAGCGTCCACCCGCGCGTCAAGCCGGTGCTGGATCGCCGCCGCGAGATGGCCTACGAGGGCAAGGTCGACTGGGCGTTCGCGGAGCTGCTGGCCTTCGGCACGCTGATCGACCAGGGCCGCGCGGTGCGCCTGACCGGTCAGGACTCGCGGCGCGGCACGTTCACCCAGCGGCATTCGGTGGTCATCGACCGCAAGACCGGCGCCGAGTACACCCCGCTGCACAACATCGGCAGCGCCAACCCGGGCTGGTTCGCGGTGCACGACTCCGCGCTCAGCGAGTTCGCCGCCGTCGGCTTCGAATACGGCTACTCGCTGGGTAATCCGGACGCGCTGGTGCTGTGGGAGGCGCAGTTCGGCGACTTCGTCAACGGCGCGCAGTCGATCATCGACGAGTTCATCTCCTCCGGTGAGGCCAAGTGGGGCCAGCTGTCCGACGTCGTGCTGCTGCTGCCGCACGGCCACGAGGGCCAGGGTCCCGACCACACCTCCGGCCGCATCGAGCGGTTCCTGCAGCTGTGCGCGGAGGGGTCGATGACGGTGGCGGTGCCGTCCACCCCGGCCAACTACTTCCACCTGCTACGCCGGCACGTGCTCGACGGCATCCGCCGCCCGCTGATCGTCTTCACCCCGAAGTCGATGCTGCGCAACAAGGCCGTGGTGTCCAATATCGAGGACTTCACCGACAGCAAGTTCCGCTCGGTGTTCGAGGAGCCGACCTACGAGAGCGGCGACGGCGATCGCAGCAAGGTGAAGCGGATCCTGCTGACCAGCGGCAAGCTCTACTACGAGCTGGCGGCGGAGAAGGCCAAGAAGAACCGCGACGACGTGGCGATCATCCGCGTGGAGCAGCTCTACCCGATTCCCTCGTACCGGCTCAACGAGAAGCTGGCGACCTACCCGAACGCCACCGACCTGGCGTGGGTGCAGGAGGAACCGGCGAACCAGGGTGCCTGGCCGTTCTTCGGCCTGAACCTGCCGGAGATCCTGCCGGAGCGGTTCAACAAGCTGCGCCGGATCTCGCGCCGCGCCATGTCGGCCCCGTCCTCGGGTTCGAGCAAGGTGCACGCGGTGGAGCAGGCCGAGATCATCGCCGAGGCGTTCACGCCGACCGCGTAAGGGTTGACCGGATCACTGCTACTGCGCCGGGTCGAATTCGCTCCATCGGAGCGGTTCGACCCGGCGTCGTGGTATCTGGACGTGCCGGTCATCGCCGAAATATGTTCGGACGGGCTGACTTTCGAGAAGCCGGTGACGGTGATTGTCGGGGAGAACGGGGTCGGGAAGTCGACGCTGGTGGAGGCGATCGCCGGGAGCTGGCAGGCCGGGATGCACCGGGCGGAGGACCACATGTGGGCTCCGGGCCGCACATCCGGCGACAGCGATCTGAAATACCACCTGCGCTGCGACGGCGTGTACCCGCGGCCGACGAACGGCGGTTTCCTGCGCGCCGAAGCCATGCTGAATCTCTTCGAGACCGTCGACGCCACGCGCGTGCGCGACACCGATCAGGTGTGGAACAACCTCTCCCACGGCCAGTCTTTCCTGCGCTATGTCGCCGAACGCCCTGTGGGGCAAGGGCTTTGGCTGCTCGATGAGCCCGAGGCCGCGCTGTCGTTCCAGTCCTGCCTGGCGCTGGTCGGCGTCCTGATCGACCTGGCCGCCGAGGGCTCGCAGGTGATCATGGCAACCCACTCCCCCCTGCTCGCCGCCTGCCCGGACGCGGAGATCCTAGAACTCACCGAGGACGGCATCGAGTACCGCGAGTGGGATCGGCTCGACATGGTGCGCAACTGGCGCGCCTTCCTCGATTCGCCGCAGCAGTATCTGCGCCATTTGTAGCCCATCGGCGGCACTGTGACTCCGCTCATCCGCCCTTGTTCAGCAAAGATTCCGCACCGTATATTCGGCGTGGAGTATTTCGACGCGGAGGGAGAACGACGATGACGAAGCAGCCGGGTGCGACGCTGACGCCGCTGGCGCTGGCGGTGCTCGCGCTGCTGGAAGAACGCCCGATGCATCCGTACGAGATGTATCAGCTGCTGTTGCAGCGCCGGGAGGACTATTTGCTCAAGATCCGCCCCGGCTCCCTCTATCACACGGTGACGCGGCTGGCCGAGCAGGAACTGGTCTACGCCGAGGGGACCGACCGCGCGGGCAATCGCCCCGAGCGCACGACGTACCGGATCACCGAATCCGGCACCACCGCCTTGCGCACTCGAATATCCGACCTCATCCGCCGCCCCCTCCGCGAATATCCGATCTTCCCGCTGGCCCTGTCCGAGGCGCACAATCTGCCCCGCGAGGAGGTGATCGCGCTGCTGCGCGAGCGCATCGGCTGGCTCGACGACGACATCACCGAACTGGACGCCCTGCACGACTGGCTGACCACGCACAAGGTCGCCCGGCGGTACTGGATGGTCCTCGAGTACCTGCGCGGCCAGGTCGACGCCGAGGTCACCTGGCTGCGCCGCATCACCTCCGAACTGGAATCCGGTGCCCTGGAATGGGAACCGTTCACCCCCGACGGCATCCGCATCACTCCGGAGACCGGCGTCATCGGCCACGGCTGGGGCGCGGCGGTCACCGACGACGTGCTCGCCGAGCTGCGGAAAGGAATCTCATGACGACTCAACGCAATCCGTGGCTGGCGCTCTACGCGCTGGTCGTCGGGTTCTTCATGATCCTGCTCGATATGACCATCGTCGCGGTGGCCAACCCTGCGATCATGACCGACCTGCACACCGACATGACCAAGGTCATCTGGGTGACCAGCGCGTACCTGCTCACCTACGCGGTGCCGCTGCTGGTGACCGGACGACTCGGAGATCGCTTCGGGCCCAAGAACATCTACCTGATCGGCCTGGCCGTATTCACCCTCGCCTCGCTGTGGTGCGCCATGTCCACCACCGTCGAGATGCTGATCGCGGCGCGCGCGGTGCAGGGCCTGGGCGCGGCGCTGATGACACCGCAGACCATGGCGGTGATCACCCGCACCTTCCCGCCGGACCGGCGCGGCGCGGCGATGGGGCTGTGGGGCGGCGTGGCGGGTCTGGCCACGCTGGTCGGCCCGATCCTCGGCGGCGTGCTCGTGGACTGGCAGGGCTGGAACTGGATCTTCTACATCAACGTGCCGATCGGCATCGTCGCCTTCGTGCTCGCCGTGTGGCTGGTGCCCGCACTGGAGACGCACGAGCACAAGTTCGACCTGGTCGGGGTGGTGCTCAGCGGTGTCGGCATGTTCCTGCTGGTGTTCGGCATCCAGGAGGGCAATACGCACGACTGGAACGCGTGGATCTGGACGATGATCATCGCGGGCCTGGTGGTGTTCGGGCTGTTCGTGGTCAATCAGGCCCGCAATACCGGCGAGCCGCTGGTGCCGTTGAGCCTGTTCCGCGATCGCAACTTCGCGCTGTCCAGCGTGGCCATCGCCGCGATGGGCGCCGCGGTGACGGCCCTGATGGTGCCCGCGTACTTCTACCTGGAGGCGGTGCGGGAATTCTCGCCGACCAAGGCGGCGCTGGTGTTCGCGCCGATGGCGATCGTCACCGGCCTCACCGCGCCGTTCATCGGCAAGATCTCCGACCGGATGCCGCCGCGCATCATCCCGACCATCGGCTTCTTCCTGTTCGCCGCCTCGGTGTTCGGCTTCTCGGTGCTGATGAAGCCCGACGGTTCCATTCCGCTGTTCCTGGTGATCGCGGCGATCGCCGGTCTGTCCAACTCGTGCATCTGGGCACCGCTGGCCTCCACGGCCACCCGCAACCTGCCGGTCTCCCAGGCCGGTGCCGGCGCGGGCGTGTACAACACCACCCGGCAGGTCGGATCGGTGCTCGGCAGTGCCGCCATCAGCGCGCTGATCTCCGCCCGCATGTCCGCGCAGGGCCTGGGCGGGGCCAATGTCTCCGAGGGCGGCGGCACCACCATGGGCAAGCTTCCGGAGGCCATCGTCGACAAGTTCAGCAGCGCCCTGGGCCAGTCGATGATCCTGCCCGCCGCCATCCTCCTGATCGGCGTCGTCGCCTCGGCCCTGTTCGTGAGCGGCAAGTCCAAGTCGACCGGCGCGGAGGCCGACGCCAAGGTCCCGGTCGACATCGGACACTGATCAGCCAACGCGGACCGAGACCGTCGGATATCCCGTGGCACCGTCGGGGATGACATCCCGGACCTCCGAGGTCTGGGTCCGGCCGGTGGCATCGGTGGAGCGGGCGCGCAGGGTGTGGGGGCCCGGGGTGGCGGCCCAGTCGTAGGACCACTGGCGCCAGGTGTCGATCGTGGGTTCGGCGGCCAGGCGGGCGGATTCCCAAGGGCCGTCGTCGATTTGGACCTCGACGGCCCGGATGCCGCGATGCTGGGCCCAGGCCACACCCGCCACGACGACGCGGCCGCCGCTCACCCGGGCGCCCGAACGCGGGGTGTCGATGCGGGTGCCGGTCTTGATCGGGCCGTGTGCCGACCAGCCGCGCTTGGTCCAATAGGCCTGGGCGCGGTCGAATCTCGTGATCTCCAGCTCGGTCACCCATTTCGTGGCCGACACGTAGCCGTACAGGCCGGGCACGACCAGCCGGGCGGGATAGCCGTGCGCGACGGGCAGCGGCTCACCGTTCATGCCGACGGCCAGCAGGGCATCGCGGCCGTCGATGAACGTAGCGAGCGGGCTGCCCGCGGTGAACCCATCGACGCTGCGGGACAGCACCATATCGGCATCCGGATGCGGGCGGGCCTCGGCGAGCAGTTCGTCGAGCCGGTAGCCGAGCCAGCGCGCGTTGCCGATCAGATCCCCGCCGATGGGATTGGAGACGCACGCCAGCGTCACCAGCCGCTCGACCGCCGGGCGCCGCATGAGATCGGCGTAGCCGAGCCGGATTTCGCGCTCCACCATGCCGTGGATGCGCAGCGACCAGGTGTCGGTGCTGACCTGCGGCACCACCAGCGCGGTATCGATCCGGTAGAAGTCGGCGTTGCTGGTCAGATACGGTGTGAGACCGGGAATTCGGAGATCGGCGGCCGGATCGATCGGTGGCGCAGCAACATTCGGCAGCGGCAGCTGCACCGCCGCCCGCTCCGAGGACACGCTGTGCACCCGCGCACCGAGCAGCCGCCCCGCCAAACCCGTTGCGGCGGCGAGAATTCCGACACCGACAATGCCTCGCACGGCCTGCCGCCGGTCCAGCGCCCCGGCCGAAACATCGGAAGCGGCAGGGCCGTCGGCGCTATCCCGTGTGCCGGATGCCGCGTGGCCCGCCGATGTCGCGCGCGAGGCGCCCGGGGCCGCGACCACATCGTCGCGCGGGCGCCCTCCCACACCGGGCGCGGCCCGAGGCCGGGCCGGTACGCCGTCCCGCCCCGGTGCCACCTGCTCGCAGCGTCGAATCGACCAGCGCAGCACCATGATTCCGAGCACGACGCCCACCAGCGACGGCAACGCCCAGGTCCACGACGCTCCCGGCCGGTTCGCCGCGACGAATGCGGCCACCAGACCGAACACGGCCAGCACCGCGGAGCCGAACGGACGATCCGTGCGCTCGATGCGCCCCGCCAGCGCCGCCACCGCCGCCGCGACAACCCCCATGCAGACGAACAGCACCAGCTTGTCGTTGGTGCCGAAGGTGTCGATCGCCCATTCCCGCACCCGGTCCGGCGTGCGGTCCACCACGGTGGAACCGATCGCCGCCAGGGGTGCGCTTCCCGCGCCGACCGGCACCGCCACCAGCTCCGCCACGCCCAGCGTCAGCCCGGCGGCCACGATCCCGCAGGCCGCGCGCAGTCCCGATCCGGTCATACCGTGAGCGTACGTCCGCCTCCCCGCCCTCCGACCCGCCGAACAGGCACGACAACCGGCCCGTCACACATTCGTCAGATCTCGAGCACCGCTTTGCCGTGCAGGCGCCGCGACAGCAACGCCTCGGCCGCCTCGCCGAACCGCGTCCAGTCCCCGCGCCAGGCGATATTCGGATCGAGCTGCCCGGTCGCGACCCGTTCGGCCAGCCAGCGCAGGTCCGGGCCCAGGTTCGGGCACGCCATCAGGTAGAACGTCGTGATCGATCGGTCGTGGCGACCCTGGTCACCGAAGAAGGCCCCGAAGGGAAACGTCTCGTCCGCACCGGCGGCGTGCCCGATCGCCACCACCGTGCCGCCCTCGGACAGCCGCTGGTAGGCATCGACGAGTTGGGAACCGCCAACCAGATCGATCACGCCGTCGACCGGATCGCGCAGGCCCGACGGATCGGCGATCACCTCGGCCGCGCCGAGCGCGCGCAGACTCGGGGCATGGGTGGCCGGATCCCCGGTCGCCGCGATGACATGCGCGCCACCGAGGCGGGCGAGCTGGACCGCGTAGCGACCGGTGCCGCCGGTCGCCCCGGTGATCAGCACCCGCCGCCCCAGGATGGGCCCGAGCCGATGCAGGGCCCGCAGCGCACTCGTCCCGGCGACCGGAACCGTGCTGATCGCCGCCGGATCCGCACCGTGCGGGATAGTGCCGATCAGATCCGTGTCGACGGCCCGCAGTTCGGCCCAGGCTCCGTCGGGCGCGAGCGTGACGACCGGGGTGCCCACCGGCGGACCGGAACCGTCCGCGGCCGCCCGCTCCACGATCCCGGCCGCATCCCAGCCCAGCACCGCGCCGTCGGGCGCCGCGGCGAGCACGAACTGGACCTCGCCGTTGTTGAGCGAGGTCGCCGTCACCCGGATCACCGCCTCGTGCGGAGCGGGCTCCGGCTCGGCGACCTCACCGAGGCGCAACCCGGAGGGAACGGAATGGTCGACAACCAATGCGCGCATGCCACAACGCCTTTCGAACGCAAGGGGATTCTGTGATGCCGGAAATCCCACATCACCGCCAATGTGCCACTGAGTGGCAATTGCTGTCAAGTGGCTCTAGCCGCTAAGGGGCGTTATCCTGGCGACATGGCTGACGCTGAGATCGACCGGCTGCCGCTGCGGGAGCGCAAGAAGCAACGCACCCGGCAGGCACTGGTCGACACCGCCCTCGAGCTGTTCACCGAGCGCGGTTTCGACACCGTCACGCTCGATGAGCTCTGCGACGCGGTCGATATCTCCAAACGCACGTTCTTCCGCAACTTCACCAGCAAGGAAGATGTCGCGATGGCGCCGCTGCGGGATATGTGGGCCGCCTTCCTCGCGGACCTCGCAACCCGCGAGCCCGGTTCGCAGCCGCTACTGCGCACCCTGCAGGACGGTCTGCTGGCGACCCTGGACCGGATGCCGCCCGACGGCTGGGCGGACCGGGCCGCGCGCAGTCACCGACTGGCACGGACGACCCCCTCGATGGGCGCGAGCAACCTGCAATTCTGCGATCGGACCGTCCGCGATGCCCTCGCGATCCTGCACGATCGTTTCGCCGTCGACCCCCGCACCGACCGGCGCCCCCGCCTGACCCTCGATATCGCGGTCGCGGCGTTCCACTCCGCCCTCGATACGTGGAGTTCGGGCCCGGGCAACCTCAGCACGGCCGCCCTCACCCGCCACGTGCGCGAGGGCTTCGACGCGATACCCGGGGCGCTCACCCTCACGGTGTGAGGTCGGGCACGTGGCAGTTCCACGGCCACTCCCCAGCGAGTTCTCAGGAATCGCGCGCCTAATGGGTGCAGGGATACCGACATTTCGAGGACGTGATGACCTTGCATCCGAATCAAGGCGGTTGGCAGGGGCCGTACGGGCCGCCCGCAGGCCCCCGGGCGCCGCGGCCGCAGCGGCCCGCGCTGAACTTCACCGTCGTGGCGGCCCTGGTGCTGGCCGTGGCCGTCGTCATCGGCCTGGTGGCCGCGCGCATGAGCGCGAACCAGCACGCGCCGACCACGCCGCCCGCACCGTCCGGCGGCGTCATGCAGGCGTTCGACTCGAAGAGCCGGGCCGACCTCACCGATGCCGCGCAGCGGGTCGCGCCGGGCATCGTCACGGTGAACACCGAACTCGGCCTGCAGGGCGGCGGCAGCGCGGGCACCGGGATCGTCCTCACTCCCGACGGCGACGTCCTGACCAATAACCACGTCGTCGAGGGCGCCACCCGGATCCAGGTGACCAGCGTCGGCAACGGTGAGACCTACCCCGCCACCGTGCTGGGCTACGACCGCACCAACGATCTGGCCGTGCTGCGCCTGTCCGGCGCCTCGGATCTGCCGACCGCACCGCTCGGCGATTCCGACAAGGTCGCCGTCGGCGACGAGATCGTCGGGGTGGGCAACGCCGGCGGCACCGGCAGCCCCTCGGCGGCGAGCGGCCGGGTGACCGCGCTGGACCGTTCGATCACCGCAAGCGACGAATCCTCGGGCAGCTCCGAGCAGCTGACCGGGCTCATCCAGGTGGCCGCCGATATTCAGCCGGGCGATTCCGGCGGTCCGCTGGTGAACGACTCGGGTCAGGTCATCGGCGTCAATACCGCCGCGTCCCAAGGCTTCCGGCTCGGCGCCGGTGGCGGTGAGGGTTTCGCCATCCCGATCAACAAGGCAGTATCGATCGCCGGGCAGATCCGGTCCGGAACCGGCTCGGGCACGGTGCATGTCGGCCCGAGCGCCTTCCTCGGCATCACGGTCAGCGACGCCGGCGGCCAGGGTGCGCTGGTCCGCAATATCGTCCGTGGCGGCCCGGCCGACGAGCTGGGACTGACGCCCGGCAGCGTGATCACCGACATCGACGGCGACCGCATCGATTCGGCGAACGCCCTGATCGCCACGATGGACAAGCACCACCCCGGCGACAACGTCGACCTCACCTGGACCGACCGAACCGGCCGAACCCAAACCGCCAAGGCGGAACTGGCGAAGGGTCCCACGGGCTGAGCCTCGCGCTGCCTATGCTTTGGATCGACGTTCTATTTTCCAGAGGCGAGGTCATCGATGGCCAGAGGTTCCCGGCGGGCCTATCACACCGGGTTGTCGCGCGGCGTGATCGTCGACGCCGCGCTGGCGCTGACGGCCGAGCGCGGCCTCGACGGCTGGAGCATGCGTGATCTCACCGGCCGCCTCGATACGTCGCTGTCGGTGATCTACCACCACGTCGGGGACCGGGAGCGGCTGCGCGCCGCCGTGGTCGATCGGATCTATGCCGAGATGGACCTGGACATCGACGAAACCGATTGGCGGACAGCGCTGTACAGCGTGCTGTCGGCCATGATCGACCACCTGTCCGGCTACCGCGGCGTCGCCACCTGGCTGCTGCACAACGGTCCGCAGACCGAGCAGCTCGTTCCGGTGCTGGAGACGGGGATGCGGCTCATGCTAGAGGCGGGCTGGGGTGAGGAGTCCGCCCCGGCCCACTCCATGGCGTTCAACACCTGCCTCGGTCTCATCGCCCTCGGCGACCGGCAGCCGGGCGACACCGCCGAGCCCGGCCTCTCCGGTCTGCGGTCCCTGCTCGAATCGCATCCGGCGGCGGGACCCGGCGCCGAGCAGATGGGCCGCATGGCCGCGCGATTCGAAGGCGATGCGGCCGAGACCGCGGCCGTCCGGCGCGAGTACTGCCGGTACGCGCTGGACCGCATCCTGGACGGGCTCGAGGTACGGCTCGACACGATCCGCGAACGCGCGACCCAGGCCCCGCGGACTCGTTAGCCGACCCACCGGCACCGCGCACCCCTTGCATTCGCCGGACCAGTCGTTACACTCCAGATTAGAACAGTGATCTAATTTGTGAGGTTCGATGACTACCGTGCGGCAGGATCCGGCCACCGATAACAGACCCAGTGCCCTCGGCGTCGTGCTCGCACCGATCCGCGGCCGGTTGGCACTGGCGGCCGCCCTCCAGGTGCTGGGCGCGCTCGCCGCGCTCGCGCCCTATCTCGCGATCGTCGAGATCGCCCGCGAGTTCCTGGGCGGCGATGCCGTGGATCGCGGCAGGATCTGGGCGTACGTGGCGGTCGCGGCCGCCGGGTTCGTCCTCCGCACGGTCTGCGCCGGGATCGCCTACACGCTCAGCCACGTCGCCGATGCCGATGTGGGCCTGAGCATCCGGCGCACCGCGGTCGACCGGCTGAGCCGCGTATCGCTGGGCTGGTTCACCGAGCGCAGTTCCGGCCGGGTGAAACGAGCCCTGACCGACGACGTCGGCGCGGTTCACCACGTGGTGGCCCACGCGATCAACGATCTGGTGGCCGCCGTGGTCACCCCCGTCGCGGCACTCACCTACCTGTTCCTCCTGGACTGGCGGCTGGCGGCGATATGCCTTGCGCCCCTGGTGCTCTGGCTCGCGTTGGTCGCGGTGATGTCGCGCGGCGATGCCGAACGCACGGCGCGCTGGACCACCGAACTCGACAAGGTCAACTCCGCGGTGGTCGAACTCGTCGACGGGATCGCGGTCGTCAAGTCGTTCGGCCGCGCGGGCCGGGCCCAGGCCCGCTATCGGCAGGCCGGTGCGGATCTCGCACACTTCCTCGACGAATGGATGGGCCCGACGCAGCGGCTGGATTCCCTTGCCTCCGTGGTTATTTCGCCTCCGGTCCTGCTGCTGACCGCGATCGGTGGCGGCGTGTGGCTGGGGGTCGATCCGGTCGAGGTCATCGCCTTCGTGATGCTGGCGGTCGGGCTCGGGGCGCCGGTGCTGTCGCTGGGATTCGGCGCGCTGGCGATGCAGGAGGCGACCGCGGCCGCCCGACGAGTCGCCGCGCTGCTCGCCACTCCCGAACTCCCCCGCGCCACCGACCCGGCGACGCCGAGCGGCGCCCGCGTCGAATTCGATTCCGTGCGTTTCTCCTACGACGGCCGCACGACCGTGCTCGACGGTGTCGATCTCGTGCTCGAACCCGGCACGGTCACCGCCCTGGTCGGCGCCTCCGGTTCCGGGAAATCGACGCTGGCCCGGCTGCTGCCGCGATTCTGGGATGTCGACGAGGGCGCCGTGCGCCTCGGCGGCGTAGACATCCGGCACATACCGGAAGGCGACCTGTACCGCCACGTGGGCTTCGTCTTTCAGGAAACGTCGCTGCTGCGCACCAGCATTCGCGACAATATCGCCCTCGGCCGAGCGGGCGCGGACATCGCGGAGATCCAGGACGCGGCGCGCGCGGCACAGATACACGAGCGCATCCTGGCGCTGCCCCGCGGTTACGACAGCGTGATCGGCGCGGATGCGCACCTCTCCGGCGGTGAGGCGCAAAGGATTTCGATCGCCCGGGCGGTGCTGGCCGACACACCAGTCCTGGTGCTCGACGAGGCGACCGCCTTCGCCGATCCGGAATCCGAAGCGGCGGTGCAGGATGCGCTGTCGCTGCTGGTATCCGGGCGGACCCTGCTGGTGATCGCGCACCGCCTGCACACGATCCGCGGCGCGGACCGCATCGTCGTGCTCGCGCACGGCCGGGTGGCCGAATCCGGCAGACACGACGAATTGCTCGCCGCCGGTGGCGAATACGCGCGGATGTGGGACAGGCACACCGCCCTCAGGAAGGAATCGGTATGATCCGCAAGCTGTTTCGGATCGTTCACCCGAATGATCGGGCGCGCTTCGTCCGCTGGGTCGGGCTGATCATCGCCTTCTCCGTGCTGCAGGGGATCTGCGTCCTGCTCGTGGTTCCCATCCTGCGCCCGCTGCTGGCGGGCGACCGGGACGGCGCGCTGCCGTGGCTGGCCGTGCTGGCCGCCACGACGGCCGCGACATGCGTCGTGTTCTATGCCCAGGCGATACACGGCCACCGGATCGCCGACAGGCTGCTGCTCGGCATCCACCACCGGGTCGGCGATCACCTGGCGAAACTGCCGCTGGGCTGGTTCGGGACCGACCGGACCGGCCGCCTGACCCACACCATGTCGCAGGGCACGACGAGCATCCTCGGGGTGCCCGCCCACCTGATGCAGCCGGTGGTCGGCGCGGCGGTG
Source organism: Nocardia wallacei (assembly GCF_029869545.1). Lineage (GTDB taxonomy): Bacteria > Actinomycetota > Actinomycetes > Mycobacteriales > Mycobacteriaceae > Nocardia > Nocardia wallacei_A. The sequence continues at coordinate 37,913 of NZ_JARWQD010000312.1, forward strand.
ACCCCGGCGGTCGTGGTCGCGGGACTGTTCCTGTTCGACTGGCGCCTGGCGGTCGCGTCGGCGCTGGCGGGACTGGTGTTGCTCGCCGCGTACCGCCGCGCCCAGCACGCCCTCGCGCGCAGCTTCGGCGCGGTCGACCGGGCCGCGGTCGAGGCCGCGGGGCGAGTGGTCGAGTTCGCGCAGTGCCAACCGGTCCTGCGCGCCTTCGGTCGCGCGGGCTCCCGAAATACCTTGCTGGGCACCGCCATTACCGGCGAGCGCCGAGCCCTCGGGGAGCTGAGCCGCCGTGCCGTATCCGCGCTGCTGGTGTTCTCCGTCGCCGTGCAGGCCGTCTTCGTCGCGCTGCTCGCCGTCGGCGTCGCCCTGGCCCTGGGCACCTCGCTCGATGCCGCGGAGCTGATCGCGCTGCTCGTGCTCGTCACGCGCTTCGTCGGCCCGCTGGTCGAGACCGTGGATCACGGCGCCGCACTGCGGGCGGCCTCGGAGAACATCGATCGGATCGATGAGGTGCTGGCCGTCCGTCCCCTGCCGGAAGGCGCGGTGGCGCAGGCGATCACGCCCGGCGAGGTGCGCTTCGACAATGTCACCTTCGGCTACGGCGACCGCACGGTCCTGCGCGATATCGCCTTCGAGGCCGGGCCCGGCACGCTGACGGCGATCGTCGGCCCGTCGGGATCCGGCAAGACGACGCTGCTCCGGCTGGTGGCGCGCTTCTGGGATGTCGATGCGGGGGCCGTGCGCGTCGGCGGCGCCGATGTCCGGGAACTGACCACCGAGGCCCTGATGGACCAGCTGGCCATGGTGTTCCAGGACGTCTACCTGTTCGACGACACCATCGAGGCCAATATCCGGATCGGGCGGCCCGACGCCACCGCGGCGGAGATCGGCGAGGCGGCCCGGCTGGCCCGGGTGGACGAGATCGTCGACCGGTTGCCCGACGGCTGGAACACCCGGGTCGGCGAGGGCGGCGTCGGCCTGTCCGGCGGTGAGCGCCAACGGGTTTCGATCGCCCGGGCACTGGTCAAGCAGGCGCCGATCGTGCTGCTCGACGAGGCCACGGCCGCCCTGGACCCCGACAACGAGGCGGCGGTCGCCGATGCGATCCGGGCCCTCGCCCGGCGGCGGACCCTCATCGTGGTCGCGCACCGGCTGCACACGATCGCGGCGGCCGACCAGATCCTGCTGCTCGACGACGGGCGCATCGCGCAGCGCGGTACGCACGATGAATTGATCGGTCAGCCGGGGAAATACGCGGACTTCTGGCGGGAACGCGAACGCGCACTGGGCTGGCGGCTCACCGCGTGAGGCGACCGCGGGGCGACCGGGCCCATGATCCCCCAGGCGGTCGCCGAGGCGGGCACCAGCAGCGGATGCAGCACGGCCGCCACCGCGAGCAGTGCCACCGCGACGATCGCGTCGAGCCAATAGTGGTTGCCGGTGCCGACCACGATGAGGGTGGTGAGCACGGGATGCGCCAGCAGCAGCCACCGCCAGCCGCTGCGCATCGCGGCCACGCCGGCGAAGGCGAGCAGCAGCGCCCATCCGACGTGCAGGGAGGGCATGGCGGCAAGCTGATTGGACAACCCGTCGGATTCGATCGGGCCGTAGACGGATTGGCCGTGCAGCGCCGCGAGATCGACGAAGCCGTACTGCGGCATCATCCGCGGTGGCGCCAGCGGGAACAGGGTGTGCACGGCCAGCGCGGCACCGGTGAGCGCCACCATCAGATTCCTGGTCCATCGGTAGTGCTCGGGGCGAAAGACCCACAGCCACAGCAGCATTCCGACCGCGACGGTGAAATGCGCGGTGGCGTAATAGAAATTGGCGGGAACGGCCACGACATCGTGATCGACGAAGATCGCCTGCACCGCCGTCTCCCCCGGCAGCCCGAGGCGATCCTCCAGCCCCAGGACACCGTGGGCATTGCCGAACGCGTGCACGGTGTCGTCGGCGGTGAGCAACCGGCCCATGCGATACCCCATATAGAGCACGGTGATCAGGACGAGCTGGCCGATCGCCTCACCGCCGCGGCCGCGCACCGCCTGCCGTACCCGCTGTGCGATGCCGTCGGTCGCGAAGCCGAAATCGATGCCCGGACCGCCGAGCCCCAACGTCACCATGCCGCGACCTCCTTCACCGTTGAACAGGTCGCCGAATCCGTTTAACCGGAGCCAACGCCTCCGTTTATCGTAGCGCCGGGTTCAGCCGCAATTCATCGCAATGTGACCCGACAGACACCGGGCGTGCGCGGCAGGCGGTCACGCGCGCAGGCGGCGGACCTCTGCGGCGGAGGGGCAGCGCAGCGCTCGGGCCGCGAGCGCGGTGCAGGTCTTCATGTCCGAGGCGCGGACGGCCGCCTTGATCTCCGGCACGGCCGGTGGGGCGACGCTGAGTTCGGTGACGCCGAGGCCCAGCAGGATCGGGACGGCGCCGGGGTCGGCGGCCAGTTCGCCGCAGACGTGGACGGGGATGTCGCCCGCCCCGCGGCAGGTCATGTCGATCAGGCGCAGCACACCGGGGTCGAGCGGATCGGCGAGGGCGGCGAGGGTGTCGTTGCCGCGTTCGGCCGCCAGGGCGTACTGGGTCAGGTCGTTGGTCCCGATGCTGAGGAAATCGACGTGATCGGCGAACGCCGAGGCCCTGGCCGCGGTTGCGGGGACCTCCACCATGATGCCGAGATCGACCGAGAGTCCTTGCGGCGCCACCTCTTCCAGTAACGCGCGTCCGGCCCGGACCTCGTCGAGCGCGGTCACCATCGGGAACATCACACCGACGGGGTGGTCGGCAGCGACGCGCGCGATCGCGCGCAGCTGGTCGCGGAACAGCCCCGGATGCGCCAGGGTGAAACGGATCCCGCGCACGCCGAGGAACGGGTTGGCCTCCACCGGTCGCGGCAGGTACGGCAGCGGCTTGTCCCCGCCGACATCGAGGGTGCGCAGGATGATGCGGCGGCCGCCGAATGCCGCCGCTATCTCGCGATACACCTGCTCCTGCTCGTCGACCGTGGGTGCCCGGTCGCGGTCCAGGAACAGGAATTCGGTTCTGACCAGGCCCGCCAGGTCCGCTCCGGCGCGCGCCGCCGCCACCGCCTCGGCCACGCTGCCCACATTGGCCGCGACATCGATGACGGTGTGGTCCCGCATGATCGCCGGTTGTGCCGCCGCGGCCCGGGCGGCGTGCCGATGCTGCCGCAGTTCCGCCGCGCGCGTGGCGAACTCGCCGAGCAGGCCCGGGTCCGGGTCGATCTCGAGCACACCGGCGCCGCCGTCCACGATGACCGTGGTCCCCTCCGGGATCTCCAGCACCCGCGGGCCCGCGCCGACGAGGGCCGGAATCCCCTTGGAGCGCGCGATGATCGCGCTGTGCGCGGTGGGACTGCCCTGCGCCAGCACCATGCCGGTCACCAGTTCCGGGTCGAGCCCGGCGACCTGCGCCGGGGTCAGGTCGGTCGCGACGAGAACGCCTGGGCGAGTTGAGATTCCGGCGCCGCGTCCGAGTAGTTCCGCCAGCACCTGATCGCGCACCGCCCGCAGATCCTCGGCACGGGCGCGCTGATAGTCGTCCGGCAGCTGCGCGAGATCGGCCGCGGCGGAACCGAAGACGGTCGCCCACGCCGTCGCCGCGGCCTGTCCGGCGGCGATCCGCTCCCCGATCGCCTCGGACAGTTCGTCATCGTCCAGGAGCAGCAGATGCGCCTCGAAGATTCCCGTGGTGGCCTCGTCGCGCGCCCGGGATGCGCGATCGGCCTCGGCGCGAATGCTGTTTCGTGCCTTGGCGATTGCCGCATCGAGGCGTCGGCGTTCCGCGGCGGGTGGACCGCCCGGGTGGTCCGGTGGCTCGAATTCGGGTGCCGACAGGTGCCGGGCCGGGCCGATACCGATTCCCGGGGAGGCCGGATAGGGACCGGACGTGCTTGCACCGGACGGCGTGGCCTCGATGGGCGATGGACCGGCCGCTTCCTGTGCGCTCTCGCCGAATTGCCTGTCCGCCAACGCCAGTAACCCGTCGACCGCCTGTTGCGCCTCGGGGCCCGTCGCGGTGGCCTCCACCTCCTGCCCGGCCCGCACCCCGAGTCCCGCGATCCGGCTCAGGCTCCGCCCGGACACCGGACCGGTTCCGGTACTCAGATTCCGCAACCGGACGTCGGCGTCGTAGCCACGCAGTGCGGTAACCAGCCGTGCGGCAGGTCGTGCATGCAGGCCGTGCTCATTGGCCACCACGAATGTCGCCCGCACAGCGGGGCCGGTAGGCGCGTCGTCATCGGCCGAGACAGCCGCACGGAGCTGGGACTGCTTGCCGGACAACGCGTCCGATGCCTCGGCGGCCACCTCGTCCAGCCCCGCTCCCCCGGCGGCCGACACCACGGCGGCGACCAGACCTTCGACGAGCGGCGCCGCGCACAACCGCACCTCGTGCGGCGAGTCCAGCAGGTCCACGGCGAGTTCGGCGGACAGCACCGCGCTCCCCAGGTCCATCAGCACGAGCACACCGTCACCACTGTCCGCCGCGGCGATCGCCTCCGCGACGGCCACCGCATCGGTACCGAAGGTGTGCTCATCGAGCCCCGCCGCAACCTCGACCCGCACCGCCCGCCCCTGCACCATCTCCCCCGCCAAGCCCACGGCCGCCCGCGCCAGCGAAAAGCTATGGGAAACAACAACAACCCCGATCACGCCCACACCTCCCGGCCTACCATCGCCCCGCCCCCGTCATTTCCGGCACGCTTTCGGCCGGAATGCCCTGCGGCCAATGTGTGGATCCCGGCCAAAAGCACGCCGGGAAATGAAGGCCGAGCATGCGGGGACCTCCGGGCCTCATGAAAGTGCCTGGCGGGCTGCGGATATCAGTAAGGCCGTGCTGGTGGCGCCCGGGTCCTGGTGGCCGATGCTGCGGTCGCCGAGGTAGGAGGCGCGGCCCTTGCGGGCCTGAAGCGGGATCGTCGCGTCGCGGCCGGATTCGGCCGCCTCGGTGGCGGCGGCCAGGGAGGCGGCGAAATCTTCTCCCGCCGCGAGTTTTTCCTCCAGCGCATCGACCGCGGGCGTGAGGGCGTCGATCATCGTCTTATCTCCCGGCTCGGCCTTGCCGCGGGCGATCACGCCGTCCAGACCGGCCCGCAGCGCCTTAGCGAAACCCGGTGCGTCCAGCCCGTTTTCGCCGACAGAAGTGGCCATGCGGAGCAACAGTGTGCCGTAGAGCGGGCCGCTGGCACCACCCACCGACCGGATCAGCACCATTCCGGCCTGTTTCAGCGCCTCGGCCGCGGAGGCCGGTGCCGACTCGTCGAACGCAGCCACGACCGCGACCGTGCCCCGGCGCATATTCGTGCCGTGATCCGCATCGCCGATGGCCGCGTCCAATTCGGTGAGCGCCTCGGTGTTCTCGTCGATCGACGCCGCGAACGCGCGTAGCCAGCGGACGGTATCGAGGGTCGCCATGGTTCACATCCCCCAGCGCAGGGCCGGGGTGCGCACCGGCGCATCCCACAGCCTCAGCAGTTCGTCGTCGACCTTGGTGAGGGTCACCGAGCACCCCGCCATCTCCAGCGACGTGATGTACGGCCCCACGAGCGAACGGGCGATCTCCACCCCGCGCCCGCGCAGGATGCGGGCCACCTCGTTGTACACCACGTACAGCTCGAGCAGCGGGGTGCCGCCCATCCCGTTGACGAAGCAGATCACGCTGTCGCCCTTGACGAACGGCAGATCCGAGACCACCGGTTGCACCAGCATCTCGGCGATCTCCCGGGCGGGCGCCAGCGGTGCGCGGCGGCGGCCGGGTTCGCCGTGGATGCCGATCCCGATCTCCATCTCGGTGTCGGGCAGATCGAAGGTCGGCTTGCCCGCGGCGGGCACGGTGCACGAGGTCAGTGCCATCCCCATGCTGCGGGAGTTCGCGTTCACCCGGCTCGCCACCGCGGCCACCTCGGCGAGCGGGCGGCCCTCCGCGGCGGCCGCCCCGGCCAGCTTCTCCACCAGCACCGTGCCGCCGACCCCGCGCCGCCCGGCGGTGTAGAGGCTGTCCTGCACGGCGACATCGTCGTTCACCACCACCGACACCACCTCGGTCCCGGACTCCGCGGCGGCCAGTTCGGCGGCCATCTCGAAGTTCATGACATCGCCGGTGTAGTTCTTCACGATGTGCAGCACGCCCGCCCCGGCGTCGACCGCGGTCGTCGCGGCCTGAATCTGATCCGGTACCGGCGAGGTGAAAACCTCACCGGCACAGGCCGCGTCGAGCATTCCCGGGCCCACGAACCCGCCGTGCAGCGGCTCGTGGCCCGAGCCGCCGCCGGACACCAGCCCCACCTTCCCCGGCACCGGCGCATCCCCGCGCAGCACGAGGCGGTACTTCTCGTCGACGCGGAGCTCCGGATGCGCCGCGGCCATCCCGGCCAGGGCCTGCGCGACCACCTCGGCCGGGTCGTTGATCAGCTTCTTCATCGAGTCCTCCTGTCGGCGCGCTCCCTTCGAAGGCTGCCACCGGTCGGCGATCTCGCGGTGGATTTCCGCCAGGAATCTAGGAATCCCGGTGGCGGTCGTAGTAGCGGGCAACGCGGACGCGGTTCCCGCAGCGCTGGGGCGAGCACCAGCGGCGGCGCGGGTGGGCGGGCAGGAACAGCATGACGCAATCGTCGGCCTCGCAGCGTTTGAGGCGGGCGATGGCCGGATCGATCAGCAGGTCGACGGCGGCTTCGGCCAGCACCGCGGCCAGCCGGGCGCCCTCCGGCCCCGCGCGGAACGTGGGTGCGGTGAACGCGCCGTCGTGCCACTCCAGGTAGCGCACCGCGGGCGCGGCGGACTGCGCCCTGTCCAGTCCGCGCAGGGCGTCGGCCGGGGGGCGATGGCCGTGCAGCACCGCCTCCAGGATGGCCGCGGTGTGGTCGCGAACGGCCCGCACGGCCCGGAGGTCCTCATCGACGGGGTGCGGGATCGGCGGCTCCGGCAGCCGGTCGGCCTCCGCGCGCAGCCAGCGCGCCAGGTCCTCCGGCGTGCTCAGCAGGTCGGCCCCGGCGGGCCGGGTGTTGACCAGGTCCAGCGCCAGCGGCTCGCCGATCAGCGGCGTCGGGTCACTCATGTGCCTAATGCTACATCCTCAAGTTGACACATTAGGTTGGTGACAGCTAGAACTAATGCATCTTCTCCGAAAGAAAGCATGTGAACGCCATGGGCCTGCCAGTGATCAACCACCGCCACCTCGATGTCGACGGCGTCCAGGTCTTCTACCGCGAGTCGGTGCCGACCCGCCCCGACGCTCCGGTTCTGCTACTGCTGCACGGATTTCCGTCGGCCTCGCACCAGTTCCGCAGGCTCATCGATGCCCTCGGCGACCGCTACCGCCTCGTCGCGCCGGACTATCCCGGCTTCGGAAACACCACGGCCCCGGACGATTTCGTCTACACCTTCGACCGCCTCGCCGACATCACCGAGGGATTCGTGCGGCGCCTGGGGCTGACCAGGTTCGCCATGTACGTCTTCGACTTCGGCGCTCCGATCGGATTCCGCCTGGCCGAACGGCATCCCGAATGGATTGCGGGCCTGATCGTGCAGAACGGGAACGCCTACGCCGCCGGATTATCCGACGGCGCACGGGAATTCACCGCCTTGCGACCGGACCAGGACGGCGCCGAGGACACCGTTCGCGGCCTGCTCACGCTGGAGGGCACGCGCAGCCAGTACGAGACCGGCGTCGCCGACCGGACCCTGCTGTCCCCCGAATCCTGGCTGCTGGACCAGCATTTCCTGGATCTGCCCGGCCGCAAGGAGGCCCAGGTGGCGCTCGCCTTCGACTACAAGTCGAATATCGCCCGCTACCCCGCCTGGCAGGCATGGTTGCGCACGTACACCCCGCCGACCCTGATCGCCTGGGGCGCGCACGACCCGTTCTTCCCCGAGCCCGGCGGCCACGCCTACCTGGCCGACGTCCCCGACGCCGAACTGCACGTCCTCGACACCGGCCACTTCGCCCTGGAAACCCACGCGGCCGAAATCGCCTCCCTCATCGCCGATTTCCTGGACCGGCTACCGGCGGCGATCGCCTATTCGGCGGGCGTGTAGCCGATCATCCACGGCACCGCGTACTTGTCGGTCACCATGCCGAACAGCTCGGCCCATTCGGTCTTGCCGATCGGCAGGGATACGTCGCCGCCCGCCGACAGCTGCTGGAAGATCCGCTCCGCCTCGCCGCGGTCGTTGAAGTCCACCGACACCGCGTAGGCCGGGCTGTCGGTGTTGACGGTCTGCCCGGGCGGGCAGTCCGACGCCATCAGCAGCTGATCGGTGCCCTGTAGCGGCAGCGCGGCGTGGGCGATCAGATCCTTCGCCTCGGCGGGCAGATTTCCGCCGTCGCCCATCTCGCTGAAGCGGATCAGCTGCAGCTCACCGCCGAATACGGACCGATAGAAGGTGAACGCCTCCTCGGCGTTGCCGTTGAACATCAGATAGGGATTCACAGTCGCCACGGGTTGCCTCCTCGGATGAGTACATGGCCGGACGGACGACAGTGGCCGCCGTCCCATATAGGGACGACGGCCACTCTACGAATTCATCGCTCCCCGCACCGGCATTCCGACCGGACCGGGGTCCGTTTCGCGGCGACTCAGCCGTTGTAGATGGCGTCCACGTCGGCGGCGTAGTTCTTCATGACCACGGCCCGCTTCAGCGACATCTTCGGCGTCAGTTCGCCGCCCTCCTGCGTCCAGTCGACGGGCAGGATGCGGATCTTCTTGATCTGCTCGGCGTGCGAGACCAGCTTGTTGGTGTCGGCCACCGCGGCGTCGATCGCGGCCTTGAGTTCCGGCAGCTCGATCAGCTTCTCCATCGGCAGGTCGGCGGGCAGGCCGTTGCGTTCCTTCCAGCCCGGCACCGCCTCCGGGTCCAGGGTGATCAGCGCGCCGATGAACGGCTTGCCGTCACCCACCACCATCACCTGACTGATCAGCGGATGCGCCCGCAGCGAATCCTCGAGCATGGCCGGTGCCACGTTCTTGCCACCCGCGGTGACGATGATCTCCTTCTTGCGGCCGGTGATGGTGATGAAGCCCCGATCGTCGATGGCGCCCAGGTCACCGGTCTTGAACCAGCCGTCGGCGAAGGCGTCCTCGGTGGCGGTCGGGTTGTTCCAGTACCCGCCGAACACGACCGGGCCGCGCACCAGCAGCTCACCGTCCTCGGCCACCTTCGCCCCGTGTCCGGGCAGCGGGCGGCCGACGGAGCCGACCCGGAGGAATTCGGGCGTGTTGACCGAGACGGCGGCGGTGGTCTCGGTGAGGCCGTAGCCCTCGTAGATCGTCACACCGACGCCGCGGAAGAAGTGGCCCAGCCGCGCGCCCAGCGGACCGCCGCCGGACACCGCCGACCGGCAGCGCCCGCCCATGGCCTCGCGCAGCTTGCCGTAGACCAGCTTGTCGAACACCGTGTGCTTGGCCTTGAGCACCAGCCCCGCACCGCCGTTGTCCAGCGCCTGGCTGTAGGCGATGGCGGTCTCGGCGGCGGCGTCGAAGATCTTGCCCTTGCCGCCGTCGTGCGCCTTCTGCTTGGCGCCGTTGAACACCTTCTCGAATACGCGCGGCACCGACAGGATGAAGTCCGGCTTGTACTCCCCGAACTGCTCGACCAGCGTCGACCAGTCCGCGGTGTGCGCGACGGTGACACCGGCGTCGAACGCGGCGAGCGCCACCGCGCGGGCGAACACGTGCGCCAGCGGCAGGAACAGCAGCGACTTGTTGCCGGGCTTGAGGAACTGCGGCATCGCCGCCCGGTCCGCGGCCGATTCCGCGTACAGGTTGGCGTGCGAGAGCATGACGCCCTTGGGGCGGCCGGTGGTGCCGGAGGTGTAGATCAGCGTCGCCGGGGAGGCGGCCTTCACCTGGGCGCGCCGGTCGTGCACGGCCTGGTCGTCGAGGTCGGCACCCTTGGCGACGAGCTGATCGATCGCGCCGTCCGCGAGCCGCAGCACCTCGCGCAGCTCCGGCAGCCCCGACTCGATCTCGGCGATGGTCGCGCGCTGGGCGGCGGTCTCGACCACCAGCAGCTTGGTCGAGGAATCCTCGAGAATCCAGCGTGCCTGCTCGGCGGAGGAGCTGTCGAAGATGGCGACGGTGCAGCCGCCGGCGGCCCAGATGGCGAAGTCCAGGACCACCCACTCGTAGCGGGTCGAGGCCAGGATGGCTACCCGGTCACCGAGTTCGATGCCCGACGCGATCAGTCCCTTGGACACCGCCGTGACGTCCTCGGCGAACTTCGCCGCGGTGACATCGGTCCACCCGCCCTTGCCGTCGGGGCGATTGAACACCACCAGGCCGGGCGTGCGCTCGGCATGCCGGAAGGCCCCGTCGGACATGTTGGCGTCCTCGGGAATGGTGTAGGTCGCCGGGACTTCGAACTCTCGCATCGGTGCCCTTCCACGTGGTTTACTCACCGGTAATTTACGCCACTCGCGGCGGCCCCGTGTGCCCGGAGGGTGAGGCCGCCGAATATCTATCCTATGGATCGTGTTTGCGCTGCTCGCAGCGATTCCCCGAGGAAGGCCGCCAGCTCGCGCGTCGCCGCCGCGGCGGGTTCCACGATCGAGGCCTGCAACTGCGCGACGTGCCACAGCCCGCGGGTCACGCTGAACTGCGTGGTCACCCCGGCCGACCGCAGCGCCGCCACCAGCCGCACGCACTGCACGTGCAGCAGTTCGCCCGCATCGACCTGCACGTAGGTCGGCGGCAGGCCGTGCAGATCGCCCAGCAGCGGCGCGTAGCCGGGGTCCAGGCCGTCACCGTCGCCGAGGTAGGCCGCGGCGCAGGCCCGCGACCACGGCTTGTTGATCACCAGATCGCGGTAGCCGTCCGGAACCTCGTTGGGGTCGGCCCACGGCGCGATCAGCCCCAGCGCGGCGGGCCGTATTCCGTGCTTGTCGCGCAGCCGCAGCGCGAGCGCCAGCGACAGGCCGCCACCCGCCGAATCACCGGACACCGCAATATCTTCCGGCCGCAGCCCGGTCGACACCAGATCCAGGAAGGCCGCCTCCGCGTCGTCGAGGGCGGCCGGATAGGGATGCTCGGGGGCCAGCCGATAATCGGGCAGATAGACCGGGCAGCCGATCTCGCGTGCCAGATGCGCGGCGAGGGAGCGGTGGGTCGCGATCGAGCCGACCGCGTAGCCGCCGCCGTGCAGGTAGAGCACCGCGCCCGTGGCGGTGTCCGGCTTCGGTGCGGTGATGCGCTCGGCCGGGCGCCCGCCCAGCCGCAGCTTGTGCACGCTGGTGCCACCGGGCATCAGCTGCAGCACCGACCCGGCGTCGAGCAGGGCGCGCTGAGCCCGCCACGGCAGTCGATGGTGCATCGCGTAGCGGAACATCGGATGCAGCACCACCCGGGCCAGCGGCAGCGGCAGCGAAACAGCAGGCATAGCAGGCACTTTCACGGGTCAGGGCAGCATGCGGCGGTTCACGACGCTCGCGATGCGCTGATAGTAGGACGCGGTGGTGCGGACGAACAGATCCAGCACCTTGGCCTCCCACCCGATCAGCACCCGGCCGTGACCCTTGCGCACGCCCTCGGTGATGGTCTGCGCGGCCATCTCCGGGGTGTGCAGCGCCAGCTGCTTGTCGAACTGGGCCGCGACCTTCTTCTGGTCCAGCCCCTGGGTCTCGGCGACGGTGGCGTTGCGGGCCACCGCGGTCTTGATGCCGCCCGGATGCACGCAGGTCACCTTGACCGGCTCGCCCTTGACCAGCATCTCCTGCCGCAACGCCTCGGTGAAGCCGCGCACCGCGAACTTGGCGGAGTTGTAGGCGCTCTGGCCCGGCACGGCGATCAGCCCGAACAGGCTGGACACGTTGATCACGTGGCCCTCGCCGGATTCGATCAGGAACGGCAGAAATGCCTTGGTGCCGTTGACGACTCCCCAGAAGTCGACATCCATGATCCGCTCGATGTCCTTGAATTCCGTGTGGACCACGTCGCCGTGATGGGCGATCCCGGCGTTGTTGTAGATCTGATTGACCTTGCCGAAATGCTTTTTGACCTCGTCGGCGTAGAGCAGCACCGCCTCGCGCTCGGCGACGTTGAGCCGGTCGGATTTGACCTCGGCGCCCAAAGCCGCACAGCGCCTGACGGTTTCGGCCAGACCCTCGGTATCGATATCGGACAGTGCGAGTTTCGCGCCGCGGCGGGCGAGGTTCTCGGCCAGCGCGCGGCCGATGCCGGATCCCGCGCCGGTGATCACACAGACCTTGCCGCGAAAGTAAGCGTCGTTGCTCACTGTTTTGCCACCACTTTCAGATCGGACCGGACCTCGGCCCCGTTGACGGTCGTGTCGTAGGCGGACACATCGAACTTTTCCAGCAGTCTACGGAAGCGGAAGGTGAAGTCCGGCCACAGCGTGGTGTTGTTTCCGTACTTGTCCAGATACCAGCTGGCGCAGCCGCCGGTATTCCACACGCTGCCGACCAGCTTGCCCTGCAGCTCCCGATTGAACTTGTCCTGCACGTCCTTTCGCACCTCCACGGTGCGCAGGCCGCGCATGTCGAAGGTATCGATCGCATCGGCGATGTAATTGATCTGCGACTCGATCATGTACACCATCGACGTGTGCCCCAGGCCCACGTTCGGGCCGAGCAGGAAGAACATATTGGGGAAATTGGCGATCGCCGAACCCTTGTAGCCCTGCTGCCCCGCGGCCTCGAAAACCTCGGCGAGCGTGCGCCCGTCGCGCCCGGCGACGACCTCGTACGCCGGCGAGTCGGTGACGTGGAATCCGGTGGCGACGATCAGCGCGTCGATCTCGCGCTCGGTGCCGTCGGTGGTCACGATCGAATTCGCGCGGATCTCCCTGATGCCGTCGGTGACCACGTCGACGTTGTCGCGGCTCAGCGCCGGGTAGTAGTCGTTGGAGATCAGCATGCGCTTGCAGCCGATGCGGAAGTTCGGGGTGACCTTGCGCCGCAGCTCGGGGTCGCGGACCTCGAGGGCGAGCTTGGCGCGGGCGACCGCCTCCAGCGCCCGCATGGCAGGGGTGAACTTGGCCAGGCCGACGACCTGGGTCTCCCGCGCGGCGTAGATGGCCGCGCGCGAAAGCCGCTGCACGCCAGGGACATACTTGAACGCCAGCCGCTCGGGCAGCGTGTAGGGGCGGTCCATGCGCGGCAGCAGCCAGGGCGCGGTGCGCTGGTAGACGTCCAGGTGCGCGACCTCGGGCGCGATCGAGGGCACGATCTGGATCGCCGAGGCGCCCGTGCCGATGATCGCGACCCGCTTACCCCGCAGCTCGGCCTCGTGATCCCAGCGCGCGGAGTGGAAGATCTGACCCCGGAAGTCGTTGATGCCCTTGATATCCGGCAGATTCGGCTCGCACAGCGCGCCCACCGCGGAGACCAGGATGTCGGCGGTGAAGGCACCCTTGGAGGTCTGCACCTCCCACCGCGCCTCGGCGTCGTTCCAGCGCGCGCCGGTCATCTCGCAGTCGAAGAGGTGCTTGTCGCGCACGTTGTGCCGCGCCGCCACGTCCTGGATGTAGCGCTGGATCTCCGGCTGCTTGGAGAACGAGCGCGACCAGTGCGGGTTGAGCGCGAACGAGTACGAGTACAGCTGCGACGGCACGTCACAGGCCGCGCCCGGATAGGTGTTGTCGCGCCAGGTGCCGCCGACATCGCTGCCGCGCTCGATCACCAGGTAGTCCTCGCGGCCCTGCTGGCTCAGCCGGATGGCCAGGCCCAGGCCGGAGAAGCCACTGCCGACGATCAGCACGTGCACATGCCGGGCGGCACCGCGGTTACGCGGGCTGCCCGCACCGGGCGCGTCACTGCGGCCGGTGTCTGTAACCTTGCGACTCATATACCCGAGAGTAAGGGCTTATTGAGCAGGAGTCAACAGTATTGACTCACGTTCAGTAGGATGGTGCCGTGAGCAAGGAACCTGGTGAGAGCGGCAAGCGACTACGGCTGAGCCCGGCCGAGCGCCGCGAGCAGCTGCTCACCCTCGGCGTCCGGATGCTGAGCGACCACGCCCTGGAGGACATCTCCGTCGGCGATATCGCCGCCCAGGCCGGGATCTCGCGGGGCCTGCTGTTCCACTACTTCCCGACCAAACAGGATTTCCAGCTGGCGATCGCGCAGCGCGCCAATGCCGAACTGCTGGCCCGCACCGCGCCCGATCCGAACCTGTCGCTGTTCGACATGCTGCGCGACGCGGTACAGCGCTATGTCGACTACGTCTCCCAGAACCGCACCTCGTACCTGGCGCTGCTGCGCGGCCCGGCCAGTACCAGCCCCGAATTGACGGCGCTGGTGGATGCGACCCGCGGCGCCATCGTCGACCGCATCCTCGCCGAGGTGCCGGTCCCGATCGAGGACGCGGACCGGCCGCGGCTGCGGCTGGCGGTGCGCGGCTGGATCGCCTTCGTGGAGGAGACGACGCTGAGCTGGCTGCGCCACGAGACCATCACCCGCGAACAGCTGGTGGACATGCTGGTCGAGTCGCTGCCCGCGCTGGCATTGAGCCCGGAACTGTCGCAGGCACTGCGCGAATGAGCCGCCGTCAGGTCTCGTACTCGTAGCCGGAGCGGTCGCCGGCGCGGTAGGCCGACAGCGCGGTCAGCGCCGCCGCGACCAGGATCATGATGCCCGAAACCAGCAGGGCCACATCGAGTCCGCGGTGGAAGGCGGCGTAGGTGGCGTGGATGACCTGGTCCACGATCGGGCCGTAGGCGGCCGAGGCGGCCGGATCACCGCCCGCGGGAACGCTTCCGGTCTTGATGGCGTCGATGACGATGGCCTGGAAGTTCGCCGGAATATCGAGCTCGTCGAGCCGCCGCACCAGATCGGCGTCGAGGAACGAGTTGACCAGCGAGCCGAGCGCGGCGACCCCGACCACCGCACCCACCTGCCGCATGGTGTTGGTGGCCGCGGCGGCCATCCCCGAATGCTCGGCGGGCACGCCCGACAACACCGCCGAGGTGAGCGGCACGACCGCGATGCCGAAGCCCAGACCCGCGACGGTCAGCGCCAGCGCCAGCGGCGTGAATTCCACTGTGACGCCGAGGCATTCGCGGGCGAGCAGAATCCCCACGGCACCCAGGACGCAGCCGGTGATCATCGGTGTGCGCGAACCGCGCAGGGCCACCCAGAATCCGGCGGCCAGCGAGCCCAGGACGATCGCGACGGCCATGGGCGCGAACACCGCGGCCGTCCGCCAGCCCGAATAGCCGATCACCTCCTGCAGGTACAGGGCGGTGAAGAAGAAGATCGAGAAGATGCCGAAATAGACGGCGAACGCCACGATCAGCGCGCTGCGCACCATCGGCCGCCGCAGATACCGGAAGTCGAACATCGGGTTGCGCGCGCGCATTTCGACCAGCACGAAGCCCAGGAAGGCGAGGCCGCCGATCACGAACAGGGTGATCACCGAGGCGGCGTCGTAGCCCACCTCCTCCCCCGAGATCGCGGCGTAGATCACGCAGCCGAGAAACGTTGCGCCCAGGACGAATCCGCCCCAATCCACCGGGCCGGGCTGCGGGTCGGCGCTGTCCGGGACGTAGCGCAGCGCCGCGCCCAGCACCACCACGCCGACGACCAGGTTGAACCAGAAGATCGACTGCCAGCCGAACGCGCCGACGAGCAGGCCGCCGACCACCGGACCCGCGGCCAGCGCCAGTCCGGACACGGCCGCCCAGGCGCCCAGCGCCCTGGCCCGGGCGCCGCGATCGGGATAGATGTGCCGGATCACCGACAGCGTCCCGGGTTCGCAGGCGGCCGCCCCCAGACCCATCACGCCGCGCCCGGCGATCAGCACGGCCACGCTGGTCGCGGTCGCCGACAGCACCGATCCGGCGCAGAAGACCACCAGACCGGCCACCAGCACTCGCTTGCGACCCCAGCGGTCGCCCAGCGAGCCGAGGGTGAGCATCAGGCTGGCGAATACCAGCGTGTAGGCGTTGACCACCCACTGCAGCGGCACCACCCCGGCGTGCAGATCGGACTGGATGTCGCCGAGTGCGACGCTGACGATCGTCGTGTCCAGGAAGGTCACGAACAGCACCGCGGTGACGGTGGCCAGTGCGACGTCGGGCCGTTCCGCGCGGGCGGTCGAGGCGGTCATCGGCTCGTGGCGCACACCGGCGGCGGGTTGCCCTGGAGCGTGAGCAGGGCGCAGAAGGTCGCCGCGGTGACCTTCCAGCCGCCGTCCTGATAGATCGCCGAGCCCTGCTGATTCGCCAGTGCCGGTTTGCCGTTCATCAGGATGGTGTAGTTGACATCGGCGTGGTCGGTGCCGGTGCTGGCGACCCCGGAGACCGTGGCCGTCGTGGATTTGGCCATCGGCGAATCCGCCTGGGCCTCGATGGTGTCGGCGAAGGCCTTGCCGTTCTCCAGTAGTGCCATCTTCTGCTCGGCGCCGGTGGCACCGTCGAAGAAGCGCTCGTAGGACTCGGTGACCGCCTCGGTCACGGTGGGTGCGCCGGTGGGCTCCGCGGGCCCGGACTCCTCGTCGGATCCGCCACAGGCGGTGGCGGACAACAGGATCAGCGCGCAGGCGGCAAGCATGCTCGCCGCGGTCTTTCGGGTGAACATGTCCCGGTCGAACATGTCCCGCCTCCCTCGTATGGGTCGGTCCGACGGCGGCGCAGCCGGACGTGGTGACCCGGCAGCGCCGTGCCCCACCCGCCCGTCGCCGCGCCGCGACGGCTGCGAGATCAGTTCGCTCAGATTACTCGCCGGAACCGACCGCCGGGCCCGGATCGGCGACTACCGCACCCGCGGTCAATTCGGCCAGGACGCGGGGCAACTCGGCCGCGAACTCCGTCGCGTCGAGCATCGCGGGATCGGCCGAGAGCCCGATCCCGAGCACCCCGCGCCAGCTCAGCACCCCCGCGACCAGGGGTACGCCGGGCGCCGACGGCAGGATCGGAAACACCTGGGCTATCGGCGTATTCGCGAAGGTCAGGTCCCGATCCGGTCCCGCCATATTCGACACGATGGCGTGGAAGAAGCGCCCGCCGTACACGGTGCGGGCGAACCGGCCGAGCGCCGGTTCGGGCAGCAGCCGCAGTCCGGTGGACATCACGAAATGCGATGCCAGCGCCCGGGTTCCGCTGTGCAGGCGGGCACTGCGGCCGCGAATATCGGCCAGTAGCTCGGCCGGGTTCGCCGCGGCGAACCGGACATCGGTCATCACGGCCGCGGTGAGGTTGCCCTCGGCCGTCGAGGACGGCTCGCGCACCATCAGCGGCACCGCCACCCGCAGCCTGCCGCGCAGCGGTCCGGCCCAGTCCGGCCGCAGCCGGTGCAGCGCGGTGACGATGGCCGCGAGTAGCACGTCGGTGACGCGTGCACCGTGCGAATGTGCCACCGCGCGAACGTTTTCCAGCTCCAGCGGCACCACGGCGAAGCTGCGCCGCGCGGAACCGCCGGGCAGTCGTCCCGCCGGGCGCGCATCGGTGGCGAGCTGGGCCAGACCCGTCGCGATCGCCGCCATCCTGGCGCCCCGGCCGGGCCGTGCTCGCGCTCCGTCCCGTCGAGCCCGCCCGTCGACGAGGGTGAGATCGATCGGCGGCCGCAGCAGGTGCAGCGCCTGCACCACGGTGCCGATGCCGTCGGCCACGGTGTGATGCAGCAGGAACAGGACCCCCACAACCCCGGCCGCGGGATCACGCACCAGCACCAGCCGCCACAGCGGCCGGTCGCGCGGCAGCGGTTCGGCGGCCGATTCCGCGACGAGCCGGGCGATATTCGCGGTCCACGGTGCCTCGTCGCCGGGTATCCGAGCCGCCGGTGCCTGCGATTCCCACGGCTCGGCGCCGGGCACCACGCCGATGCCGTCGCTCCGGAATCCGTTGCGGCCGTCCATGTCCGGGTAACGATCGAGGGTTCGCTCGGTGACGTGCCAGGTCCAGTCGATATCCGCGTCGACCCAGCGCGGGCGGCGCCACCGGCCCGGCCGGTGCAGGCGCTGGCGGAAGCGGGGCAGGTGGGCGAGTTCGGCGCGGACCAGGGTTCGGACCTCGTCGGCGGTGGGGCCGCCGTCCGGGCGCGGGTGCAGCACCACCATGCCACCCACCTGCTGCGGCACCCCGGCGTTCTCGACGTGCAGGAAGAACGCGTCGGCGGGCGGCACCGCCGGCGGGCGCGCGTACCACCGATCGACCAGCAGGACGCTGATCACGACGAAGCCGACCGCGATGACGGCATCGAGGATGAAATGGTTCGCGGTCGCCATGATCACGTACACCGTGACGAGCACGTGCAGCGCGCTGAGCACCTGCGCGGTGACCCCGCCCGCGATGCGGGCCAGCACCACGCTCACCCACAGCGCCCAGCCCACGTGCAGCGACGGCACCGCCGCCAGCTGATTGCTGCCGTCCACCAGCGGCGTCCCCCACGACCCCCAGGTCCCGCCCGCGACGACGGTGTCGACGAATCCGAGATCGGGCAGCAGTCGCGGCGGCGTCACCGGGTACACCGCGAAGCACGCGATGGCGAGCACATTCAGCAGCAGGAACGAGTCGCGGGCGCGCGGATAGTCCGCGGGCCGCCGGAAGTACATCCAGAACAGCAGCACGAACGCGGTCAGGATGTAGGTGAACGCGTACTCGTAGTTGGCGAGGGTGGCGAGCCACTCGCGCCCGGCGAGCCAGCGGTTCAGCGACAGCTCGACATCGGCGTGCAGCCACCGCTCGAGCTCGAACAACCCGCGCGCGTTGCGATCGGCCGCGACCCGGCGCTCCGGGCTGTGCAGCGCATCTACCAGTAGATACAGCCCGAACACGGCCAGCCCGACCGCGATGTCCCGTCCCAGGGCGGGCCGCGAGGGAATGCCCACATAACCGTCATAACACAAAGTCGCGCAACCGTTTACGATCTTTCGGCCGTCGCACGAAAAGAGCCCGCCGGGCGGGCGGGTGTCGGACCGCCCGGCGGGCATCCCGGGGTTGTGCGCCGCCCGACGGCTGGAAGGCATGGTCGGACCGTCGAGCGGGGCACAGCTCGAGAACTGTCAGAGCTTGCCGCCACCTCCCAGCAGCCACGGGTTGAAGGTGCACTGCAGCGGCTGCGACGGGTCGAGCGCGTGCAGCGCGATCGACAGCGCCCGCGGCGAGTACATCATCGTCAGGTGGTCCGACAGATCCTGCTCACAACCGTCCTGCAGCAGGACGTTGTTCACCGTCGCCCCCGGCCCGGCCTTCAGGAAGGTCAGGTCGTACGGGTTGGTGACCTCGTCGTAGCGGGTCGCCACGCTGGTGTACTTGATCCCCGGCACGGTGTCACCGTTGGCGTTGAGCTGGTTGATGAAATCCGAACCGATGGTCTGCTGAATCCCCGAGTGGCCCACGAAGATCTCGATCAGACCCAGGATGTCGATGCCGAAGTTGTTGATCGCCCGGCCCAGCGCGCCGATGCCGTCCAGCGACGTTCCGTGATGGGTGGCGCCGTAGGTGATCAGGTTGTTCACCTTGCTGCCGCCGCCCTCGAACTTGGTGTACCAGTTCGACATCGACCCGCCCTGCGAGTGCGCGATGATGTCGACCTTGTCCGAGCCGGTCGCCGCCAGCACCCGATCCACGAACTCGGCCAGCTGCTTGGCCGAATCCTGGATGTACCCGGTGCCCATGGCGCCCGGCAGCACCGAACCCAGGCCGCCGCCCTCGAGCAGGTTCGACCGCCCGTAGTTGAAGGTGAAGGTGCAGTATCCGGCGTCCTTGATCGGCTGGCCCATGAACGCGAATCCGTTGTAGGCGTTCATCCACGTGCCGTGCACCAGCACCACCGGATGGCGGCCGTCGCCCGGCTTGCAGTTCCAGTCGTTGGTGCCCGGCGGCGCCGCATCCGGATTCAACAATCCGTAACCGAAGGCCGCCAGCCACGACGACGACGCCGGACCGTAACCCTTGGTGTCGGAGGCGTATCCGCCCGAGGAGCCCGAGCTGGAACCCGAGCCGCCGTAGCAGTCACCGGACCCGTTACCCGATCCGGCGCCGCTGCCGGACGTGCACGCCGACCCGGAACTGCCGGCGCTGCCGCTGTCTTCCGCGATCGGATGCGCGGCCGGGTCCTTCAACCCCGCACCGATCAGGTCGGCCAATTGCTGCTCAGTGGGCGCCGGAGCGGGATCGGCGTGCACGCCGACCCCCGGCAGCCCGATCGCGAGGATCGCCGCGCCCATCATCACGGCGGCGCGCAGCGGCCTGCGGATGGTCGTTCGTCTCATTCGATACCTTTCTGCACAAGGGTGCGATCCGTTCCGGTGGCGGCTAATTCGGCCACCGCACAGGAACTTCGCAGACGCTAAAACCGACCAGCCCGGAATTGCGTTGGCGCAGCGATAATCCGGAGAAATCACGAAGGTGCAGACCTCGACTGAGGAACTCCCACAGCTGCTTCGGGGACACAAGATCCGGAAATCTCACATGTTTCGAATGCCGGTGACAGTGCGAGATCACAGCACGATAAATGCGAGCTGGAGGTGGCCGTAATCGCCTCGGCGGGTGCGGCTTTCAGGATATCGGTTGCACCGAATATCTCGAGGGCACGCGCTAGTTGAGCGGTGCGCGATTGCCCGATGCCGGATCGGTCGCGTAGAAGGCTTGGGCCAGTGGGGAATGCGCGAGGCCGGAGATGCCCCAGGCGACCAGGGCTCCGGCGGCCGCGATTCCGGCCAGGGCGGCGGGATCGGTGGGGATCGTGACCCGGAAGGCCAGGATGCCGACGATGTAGCTGGCCACCGGGTTGGTGACGCTCATGGCCGCGATCGCCCAGGGCAGCGGGCCCGCGGCGAAGGCGGCCTGTTCCAGCAGCAGGCCGCTCAGGGTGGACAGGGCCAGCAGGTAGCCCGGCCAGTCCGCCGCCGTCGCGGGCACGCCGCGGTGCAGCAGATCCTCGGTGGTGAGCTTCATGAACACCGCGCTCATCGCGAAACAGATGCCCGCGGCGACGGCGACGAGATTGGCGGCGATGCGCATCGCGCAGCGGGCGCTCGCCGCCGCCAGCAGCACCACGAGCCCGGCGGCCGACACCGTCGCCAGCAGCACCCGTCCCCGCTCCGGCTGTCCCGCCAGCGGCGCCGCGCCCTCGACGCTGAACAGCACCGCGAGCCCAGCGCACACCAGCAGCGCATAGGCGAGATCCTGCGGCAGCGGCCGACGTCGCTGCCCCGCCGCCTCCAGGGGCACCGCGAACAGCAACTGGGTCGACATCAGCGGCTGCACCGCCGCAACGGATCCCACCTGCAGCGCCGCGGCCTGCGTGAAGAACCCGGCAAGATTGGTCAGCCACCCCCGCAACCAGGTCCGGCTCCGTAACAGCCGCCGCATCAACATCGACAACCCGGGCACCCGCGCCGCCTCCGGCCGCTCGGCCACCACCCCCCGGGCCGCCCGCTGCTGCAAAAACCCCGCAGCCGCGAACAGGAACGCGGCCAGCACCCCCAGCGCCACTACCAAAACCATGCCGGACCCCCAATAGGCGACCTCCCCTGACAGTACCTCCCTCCCCGCACCCCGCGCGGGGAGTGGGTCAGAGGTCGTGGGAGTCGAGCCAGGCGCGGGCCAGGTCCGAGGGCGAGGCGTGGTCGTCGCGGAGGCGCCGGATGTAGTCGGTGAGTTCGTCCGTGGTGAGTTCGCCCGCAACGTAATTCAGTTTCTTGAGCTGGCGGGCGGTGAGGGTTCCCTTGCGGTAGAGAGGGATTACGCTCTGGGCGCGGAAGGCGTAGCCGGGGTCGGCGATCGGGGTCAGGTCGCCCGCGCCGCCGGGGAGCAGGGCCGCCGGTGCGGTCAACACACCGGCTTGAATCCGGCCTTCCTGCAATGCTTTTCGAAGTTCGGAGTCGTTCGGGTACACAGTGTGGCGGGTGATGTCGCAGCCGTAGACCGTGCGCAGTGGTTCGAGCACGTCGCGACGCGGGTCGGGGGAACGGCGCAGTGGGTCCAGCTCGCTGCCGGTGGCGATGCCGACGTTCAGCTCACCGCAGCGTGGCGCCAGCTCCTGCAGGGAATCGGGGTACTGCCCGGACGCCGCGGCACCGAAGACGAACGCGGGGCGCAGGTCGGTCCCGTCGGCGATATCGGACACCGCCAGCCCCTCGGGCAGGGCACGGCTGACCGCATCGGCGACATCGGGCACGGGAGCCGTGCCCGCCGCAGTGCCGTTCCCGGGCAGCTTGCTCCCCGCCGTCCCCGTGGTCTTCGCCGCCGCGAACTTGTCGGGCAGGCGCGCCTGCGATCCCGAGTCCAGTGCGGTCAGCAGGTCGCCGCTGTCGTCGCCCACCAGCTGCACCGTCCCGGCATCGAGCGCGGCCAGATAGTCGCCGCGCTGCCCGAGCCCGGTCGCGGTGGTGGTGTGCGCACCCGCGCGGGCCAGCGCACCGGCGTAGATCTCGGCAATCAACTCCGACTGCGCCGAATTCCCCGCGCCGACGGTGATCGTCGCTCCCGACTCGCCGTCCGAGCAGGAAACGGCCAGCGTAGCGGCCATGATAGCGACCACGGCACGCACCGCGGTCCGCACCGATGCGGCCAACTCCATCCGGCGACACCCACTCCCGATAGATAGTAAGAACGACACCCGGCTGACAGTATGGACAGCCAGAAGGTGGCCGTCCCGCAGACGAATCGTAGTCGGAGCACGCGCCGGCCCACCTGGTAGCACCGGGCCATCGGAAGGACCTGCAGTGAAATCCTCGAACTCCCCGGCCGCACGCCGGCGCGGCCTGCGCCCCGCCTGGACCGCCGCACGCTTCCTCGCCACCGCCGTCGCGCTGGCGGCCGCGATGGCCCTGTCGGCCTGCGGCGGCAACAGCGACCCGCTGTCGAGCGGCTCCGGCGACTGCGACGGCGACACGAACCAGCTCACCATCGGCTCGGCCAACTTCCCGGAATCCGAGACCGTCGCCAATGTCTACGCGGAAGCGTTGCGCGCCAACGGTTTCAGCATCGACACCAAGCTCAATATCGGCAGCCGCGAGGCCTACATCCCAGCGCTGCGCCAATGCTCGATCGGCCTGATCCCGGACTACACCGGCAATCTGCTGCAGTACCTGGACAAGTCGGCGACCGCCACGTCGGCCGATCAGGTGAACCAGGCCCTGACCGCGGCACTCGGCGACCAGCTCGCCATCGGCACCCCGGCCCCCGGCGAGGATTCCGACGCCGTGGTCGTCACCCGCGCCACCGCCGACAAATGGAATCTGCGCTCGATCGGCGACCTGGCTCCGCATTCGGCCGAGGTGAGCTTCGGTGCGCCCTCGGAGTTCTCCGAGCGCACCTACGGGCTGCCCGGCCTGAAGACCAACTACGGTCTCGATATCGCCAAGGACAAGTTCGTCCCGATCGGCGACGGCGGCGGCCCGGCGACCGTGCGCGCGCTGACCTCCGGCCAGGTGACCGCGGCCGACATCTTCACCACCTCCCCGGCCATCAAGGAGAACAACCTGGTGGTGCTGGAGGATCCGAAGAACAACTTCGCCGCCCAGAACGTGGTGCCGCTGCTGAATGCGAAGAAGAAGTCGGACAGGGCGTTGCGGGTGCTCGACGCGGTCTCGGCGAAATTGACTACGGCGGAACTGGTCTCGCTCAACGAGGCCGTCTCCGGCGCCGCCAAGACCGAGCCCGCAGCCGCAGCCGAGGCGTGGGTGACCGCGCAGGGGCTGGACAAGCCGATCGGTTAGGAGACTCACGCCCGTGGGTGAGGGAACAGCGGACACCGCCGAGCTCGCGATCGAGTTCAGCGGGGTCACCAAGACCTATCCGGATGGCACCACCGCCGTCACCGATCTGGATCTGCGCATCGACTCCGGCTCGTTCACCGTCTTCGTGGGCCCGTCGGGCTGCGGCAAGACCACGTCGATGCGGATGATCAACCGGATGATCGTGCCCACCTCGGGCACCATCACCGTGTCCGGCCAGGATATTTCGACCGTCGACCCGGTGCGGTTGCGGCTCGGCATCGGCTACGTGATCCAGAGCGGCGGGCTGCTGCCGCACCGCACCGTGCTCGACAATGTCGCGACCGTCCCCGTGCTGCGCGGCCGGACCCGCCGCGCCGCGCGCCGGGCAGCGCTCGAGGTGCTGGACCGGGTGGGCCTGGATCGCGGTCTGGCCGGGCGGTATCCGGCACAGCTGTCGGGCGGGCAGCAGCAGCGCGTGGGCGTCGCGCGGGCGCTGGCCGCGGATCCGCCGATCCTGCTGATGGACGAGCCCTTCAGCGCCGTGGACCCGGTGGTGCGCGAGGAGCTGCAGGCGGAGATGCAGCGCCTGCAGGCGGAACTGCACAAGACGATCGTGTTCGTCACCCACGACATCGACGAGGCGATCAAGCTCGGCGACCGGATCGCGGTCTTCGCCCGCGGCGGCGTGCTGCAGCAGTACGACCCGCCGCAGCAACTGCTGGCCCAGCCCGCCACCGACTTCGTGGCGGGCTTCGCCGGTCGCGACCGCGGCTATCGGGGGCTGTCGTTCCGCAGCGCCGAAGACGTTGTGCTGCACGACATCCGCACCGCCACCACCGAGGAGGTGTCCGGCCTGCGCCTGGAGCCGGGCGAATGGGTGCTGGTCGTCGACGAGCGGCGGCACCCGCTCGGCTGGGTGGATGTCACGGGCGTCGAGGGGGTGCGCGCCGGGCACGCGTGGGCCGACAGCATGTCCGCCGGTGGGTCGCTGTTCGTCCCCGGCGGCGACCTGCGCCAGGCCCTGGACGCGGCCATCTCCTCACCGTCGGGAATCGGTGTGGCCGTAGACAGTTCGGGCGCGGCTCGCGGCGGAGTGCTCGCGACCGAGATCATCGAACTGCTCGCCCGGCAGCGCGAGGGCGAAGACGCCGCCCGCAACCGGCACTTCTTCGAGTCGGAGGTGTGACGGCTGTGAAGTATCTCGTCGACAATTTCTCGGAGATCGCCGGATTCACGCGCACGCACCTCTACCTGGCACTGGTTCCGCTGCTCATCGGCCTGGTGATCGCGATCCCGGTCGGCACGCTGGTGCGCCGCGTCCCGTGGATTCGCCGCACCACCGTCACCGTGGCCAGTCTCGCCTACACCATTCCGTCGCTCGCACTGTTCGTGATCATTCCGCCGCTGGTCGGCATCCCCGCCATCGATCCGCTGAATGTCGTTATCGCACTGAGCATCTACTCGGTCGCGCTGCTGGTGATCGCGGTGCCGGTGGCGCTGGATTCGGTGTCGGCGGCCGTGCTCGACGCCTCCGACGCCATCGGATACTCCCGCCTGCGGCGCGCCCTCACCGTCGAATTCCCGTTGGCGATACCGGTTTTCGTGGCCAATCTGCGGGTGGTCGCGGTCACCAACATCTCGATGGTGACCGTCGGCGCGCTGATCGGTGTGGGCGGGCTCGGCAAGCTGTTCACCCAGGGATATCAGCGCAACTACCCGGACGAGATCGTCGCCGGGATCATCGTCGTGCTGGTGCTGGCGCTGGTCGTGGACCGGGTGCTGTATCTGATCGGCCGCTGGTGCACGCCGTGGCTGCGGACCGATCGCCCGTCCCTGGCGCGGCGGCTGCGCACGGCCGTCGACCCGGCACAACGCGTGGCTCCCTCGGCGAGCGGCGGCGCATCGGAGGGCACCGACACATCGAAAGGCGTTGGCGCATGAATCTTTTCATCGACGCCTGGCACTATCTCACCGATTCTGCGAACTGGGGAGGCAGCTCCGGCATCGACCATCGGCTGCTGGAACATCTGTGGTACAGCTTCCTGGCCGTCGCGCTGTCGGCGGTGATCGCGATCCCGATCGGCCTGCTGGTCGGCCACACCCGCCGCGGCGCCGCCCTGATCGTCGGATTCGCCAACGCCATGCGCGCCCTGCCCACCCTGGGCCTGCTGACCTTCGTGGTGCTGCTGCTCGGGCTCGGCCTGATTCCGCCGCTGCTGGCGCTGATCACCGTCGGCATTCCGCCGCTGCTGGCCGGGGCCTACGCCGGAATCGCCAACGTGCACCCGGATGTGGTCGATGCCTCCCGGGCGATGGGCATGACCGAGGGCCAGGTGCTGTTCCGCGTGGAGGTCCCCAACGCGCTGCCGGTCCTGCTGACCGGCCTGCGCTCGGCCACCCTGCAGGTCGTCGCGACCGCCACCATCGCCGCCTACGTCAACCTCGGCGGTCTGGGCCGCTACATCTTCGACGGCATCAGCCTCTACAAATACGACCGAGTCCTGGTGGGCGCGCTGCTCGTCGCCGCACTGGCACTGGCCCTGGACGCGATACTGGCCGTCGCAGTGTGGGCAAGCGCCCCCGGCACCGGCCGCCTGCACCGACGTACCGTCGGCGACTAGCGGCCGACGACACTTCAGGCAATGCCGTCCGGACATGCGAAAGGCGCCTCGCTCACCATTGAACGCGGCGCCTTCGTCATCCAAACAGCCTGTTACGCAACGCCTTCCGCACGCGCGGTGGAGGCC
>NZ_JARWQD010000313.1 GCF_029869545.1 Nocardia wallacei
TTCGTTATTATGTTCTATTTGTTATATTTCGGATGTATTTTTATTGCGTTCGCGGGCGCGCCCGTCTTCTAAATGCTATTCACAATCTATTTTGTCACCACGCGGCCCACGACGATGTATCAGTTCCTGGAGTTGGGACTGGGGATAGAACTCTACGAGGAGCTCCTAGGGGAGGCGCGGAAGCGATGCCGTCCCGAAGCGGCCGGCTCGCTGGTACATTCAGGGCCGAAAACCATCGAACTTCGCAATGTCGGGTTCAGTTATCCGGGTGGCTCGAGGCGTTCGGTGTCCGGTGTTGATCTAACCATCCGTGCGGGCGAGGTTGTTGCGGTAGTCGGTAACAATGGATCCGGAAAGTCTACGTTGATCAAGCTGCTTGCCGGGTTGTATCCTCCGTCCGAGGGGGCCGTGCTGTGGGACGGCGTCGATATTTCGACCGTCCGCGAGCGAGATCTTCGGCAGCGGGTTTCCTTCATCGCTCAAAGCCCGGCCCAGTGGCCGACTACGGCAGGAAACAATATCGCGATCGGCGAAGATCCCACGCGGTCGGGCGGGCGGGTCGACTGGGACATGGCACTGCGGGTGCCAGGCGCCGATGCCGTGATCGACGAGTTGCCCATGAAGATGGAAGCTTTGTTGTCTGCGCGGTTCGTCGGCGGGCGGGATCTTTCCATGGGACAGTGGCAGCGACTGGCCATTGCCCGAGCGCTGATACGTCGCGCAACGCTGCTAATTGCCGACGAAGCTACCTCCGCCCTCGATCCTGCTACCGAAAGTCGTGTCCTCGGTTTCCTGACCGACAACAGGGACGTGCACGGCGCTACCGCTGTCGTATTCATAACACATCGAATTATGAATGCACGGCGCGCGGACCGGATTGTAGTGATCGATGACGGGAGAATTTCGGAAGTCGGCACCCACGACGAACTGATGCGATATCCGGATGGAAAGTATCGCAGCATGTACGAGATCCAAGCTGCTCCGATGGCTTCCATGTCTTGACTCTTATTCGGACGAAAAGGGGGTGGGCCATTATCGGTTGATCGGCACAGTGTGAATCAACAGGCACCCGAAAGATGTGAGTTGAGGGTCTATCGTCGATGGTCGACCCGCTCTTGTAAACAGTGACTCGGAGAATGAAGAAATGATGAAAATGAAGTTGGTCCCGGTAGCTGTCGCGGTGGCAGCGGCAATCGGTTCGTTCGGAATCGCGGGCACCGCTGCGGCAAATGCGGCTCCGGCCACGGCCGCGATTACCGTCGGCCACTCGATGGAAAAGCTCAATCCTGGGCCGCCGAAGACCCCGTGCAACCAGCGAAACGACGGTCAGACGACTGTTGGATCGGACGGTTCGATCTGGGAGTGCAAGTTCGAAAATGACTACTTCCATTGGGTTCAGATCGACTGAACTCGGGCGTTTCGACTGATCGCATGACAGAGGTGGGTCTACCACGCCAGCGGCGTGGTAGACCCACCACGTTTCGGTGCCTATTCGGTATAGGCAGCCCTCATCCGATCCAACACCCTCCGGTCGAGTTCGCTCGGGTCCAATGCCTCTCCGAGCACTAGTGCCGGAAGGGAATTTCCCTCACGGACGATAGCCAGGAATAGATGTTCCACCCCTAGATGATCATGTCCCATATCTTGCGCAATCTTGGTGGCGGAGGAAATTACATTGGTATATCGGGGCGTGGGTGCCGGTGAGGTCATCACGTGTCCTTTCGAGATGAATAGCCGAACGGTAGGTCAGGTGCGTCGTAGCTCCAATCATCTTAGAATATAATACATACTGCCGCATTATATATGTACTACCGTATACCATCGACCCGTGTATTTCGTATCGTGGAGATTCGTGCCGTTGTGTGAGCGTGGCACCGGTGCTCGGGCGAAGTCGGCGGGTCGTCCTGCCCGGCCGTTGTTGAGGAGGTAACCGATGAATCGAGAATCCGACCGGTCGAGGAGGTTGTGGGCCAAGCCGTTTGCGGCGCGCTCAGGGCGGGCGTACCTGGCAGAACCGGGAGGGGCAGCTTCCTGAGAATGACGGCTCCGGAAATCGCATCCGGTACCGGGAATGGGATGTGAATCCGAAGCAGCCCGGGCAGTCTCGCGATGCCGAGCGGATCGTGACCGGCAGCGACGGATCGGCGTGGTGCACGGTCGGAACACCCTGATCGTCGAAACCGTGGCCCAATTCGTGGCCGATCATCGCGCCGATGCCGCCGTAGTTGACTGCCGGGTCGGCTTCGGGGTCGAAGAACGGCGGCTGCAGGATGCCTGCCGGGAAGACGATCATGTTCATGCCGGCCGTGTAATAGGCGTTGACGGTCTGCGGAGTCATTCCCCACTCGCCCCGGTCCACCGGTGTGCCCAATTTGGCGAGCTGACGCCTGCTTTCGAAGACGTTCGCGGCACGGATACTGGTAACGAGCCGGTCCTTGGTGACGGAGAGGTCCGAGTAGTCGCGCCACTTGTCGGGGTAGCCGATCATCGGCTGGACCTTGTCGAGCTTGGCGATGGCGGCCTCGCGAGTCGCCTTGCTCATCCATTCGGTGCGCTGGAACCGCTCGCGGTAGGCCTCGCGCAGGTTGGCGACGAGGTCGAGCGCCTGCTTCTTGGCCTCAGGTGGGAAGTGTTCGGCGACATATTTCTGGCCGAGCAGCTCGCCCGCCGTGGTGTTCCTTTCAGAGTCTTGCCCGCGAAGTCGAAGTCGAAGTCGGCGTCGGCGAAGTCCCTCTTCAGGAAGGGGGCGAATGCGCGGACTATGGCCAACGTGAAGTACTCGCGCCAGACAGCGACGTCGGTATCGGCCCACAGCTGCGCAAAAGCCGTGATGTACGAGGGCTCGTCGACCACCACAGTGGCGCCTGCGTGCGCACCTCAGCCCAACTGCGGATATTGTAGGTCCGGTCGGCGTTGCGGGTGTCGACCTGGTTCCAGTGTCCTGCGGCGATTTCTGTGCAGATACGTGCGGTAGGCGTCGCGGATCGGGGCCTTCGGCAGGTCGCGGTAGTAGGCCTCGTCCGGCATGCCGAGGCCGGACTGAGCCAGCCTCGGCAGGTAGCGGGTTGGGTCCTTGGGTCACGGCCGCGAGCAGGTCAGCGATCGGCTCCGTGCCCCGACGCTCGATCGTGTCGATGTCGAGACAGCCGCGGTAGAGGTCGCGCAGCTTCTGCTCCGGTGAGCCCGGCGCAGCGTCGTCGCCGATGCCCTCCAGGATGGCCTTGAGGTTGTGGCGGGCGCGCTCGTCCATTTCCTCGAATGAGCCATAGCGGGACTTGTCCGGCGGGAGCTGGTAGGTCCGCAACCAGGTGCCGTTGACGTGAAGGTACAGGTCGTCCTGAGCTCGGATGGTGTTGTCAGCCTCGGACAGATCCGGCCCCTTCGGCTTCGGGGACTCCGACGAGAGAGTCGTATTCATTCGATGGCAAGCCGTAGGTCGTATTTCGTATCGCGGAGATTCGTGCCGTTGTGTGACGGTGGCACCGGTGCTCGGGCGAGTTGCCGGGTCGTCCGGCCCGGCCATTGTTGGGGAGGTAAACCTATGAATCGAGAATTCGACCGGTCGAAGAGGTTGTGGGCCAAGCCGTTTGCGGCGTTCTCGGCATTGACGATGGCGCTGCTGGCCGCGGTGGCCGTGGTGCTGATGCCTGGGACCGAGGGTGTCCACGACGGTACGGCCACGTCGGTCGTGGCGGGTGCGGAGGAGGTGCGGCTGGTTGCCGACTCCGTGCCGGACCGGGCGTGGAAGACGTTGCAGCTCATCGACGAAGGGCGGTGGCCGGATGCGGCCGGTGCCGAAGGTACCCAGGGCGGGCGCACCTGGCAGAACCGGGAGGGGCAGCTGCCCGAGAACGACGGCTCCGGAAATCACATCCGGTACCGGGAATGGGATGTGAATCCGAAGCAGCCCGGGCAGTCTCGCGATGCCGAGCGGATCGTGACCGGCAGCGACGGATCGGCGTGGTACACAGACGATCACTACCGCAGTTTCACCAAGATGCGCTGACAACGGTTGCAGTACAAGGGGCTTGGGTCCATCTGGATCCAAGCCCCTTGTGCTGTGCGAAGTCAGCGCTTCTTCCTGCGGGGCGAGAGCACCAGGCCGATGCCGACAACGACCGCTGCGGCGAGCACGATCCAGCCGATCGGGATGATGCTGTGGGCGGGCCACGAGGACGGGCCGATAAAGGCCCACACGCTCACCAGCACCCCCAGCAGTCCTGCCAGCAGCAGCGAGAACGACGGTCCCCGACGGGTTTCCGAGTTGTCAGCCACGCTTCACCTCCGCGTCTCCGGCATGTACATCGACGTTGAGGGTGAGCACCGGGCCGTCGGCGGGGCCGGTGAGGCCCCGCGGGCAGTCGATGTCGCCCAGCTTGGCCGTGCAGTTGGTCTGCAGGCGCAGGGAATCGGGTACCAGCACCCGGAAGTCGCCCATCCGGACGGTGACGTCCACGGTGCGGTTCTCGGTGAGCGCGAGCGAGCGCAGGTCCAGCGTGCCCGAACCCATGTTCACCCGGTAGTCCGGGTTCAGTTCCGTCACCGTGGCCGGTTTCCACAGATGGTCTCCCATTGCGCCACGGTCGAATTCGACCGGTCCGACCATCGACGCCAGGATCACGAACCCGGCCAGCGGGGCCAGGACCACCGTCAGTCCGTAACCGCGTCGCAGGAACGCGCCCAGGATCAGGCCGAGCCCGACCACCGCCAGGGCGACCGCACCGATGCGGCCGGGGGTCATCCAGTCCACTCCGGCGGCCGCCACGGCACCCGCTGCGGCCGCGGCAAGGATCGCCAGGCCGATAACCATGGGGGTGAGCCGGGAACGAGGGCGCCGGGGCGGTGCCGGGATCACGGGCGGGCGTTGCGGGGTGGGATCGGGCAGGTCCCACGCGAGCGGGGCCACGCCCAGCGGATCCCACCCGGGCGGCGTGGGGCCGGGGACCGGCATCGTCCGGGTACGGGTGTCGTAAGGCGGTGGAGGTGCCGCTGCGGAGGTGGTGGGCGGGGCCTCGGATTCGTCAGCGGGAGTTGATTCTTTTCCCGGCATCACCTCGGTGTCGGCGACCGGGTTTGCGTCCCCGGTCGAATCCGCCGGGGCCGCACCGGAATCGGGCTGTTCGGTGCGCAGCACCGCGGTGTCGGCCTGCTTCCCGATCGCCTCGGTGGCAGCGTCCTCTGGTGCCGCGGTTGAAACATCTTGTTGGGCAGTGTTTTTCGGCTGGTCCGGTTCGTAGTGATCGGGCAGCGTGGTGTACGGCCCGTACATCGGCCCGGCCCAGGGCGACCCGCCGGGGTACATGGTGCCCGGATAGCCGGTCGAGGCGATGCCGCCCTCGGCGAGCAGCGGATCGTAGCCGTCGGCGGGTGGCTCCGGCTGCCGCATATACAGCAGCCACCAGCCGGCCAGCATCAGCGCGAAGCTGATCAGCCCGGACCCGCCCAGGCCCACGCCGACCGGGCCCATCGTGGTCACGGCGATCGCGAGCGCCACGATCAGCACGACCGTCTTGGTCGGTGACTGGGAGCTGTGGCCCTTGCCGAGCAGGCCCTCGGTGGCCGAGACCTGATCTCCGGCCGCGGGCAGCAGCAACCAGGCCGCCAGGTACAGCACGATCCCCGCGCCGCCGAACAGCGACGACACCACGAAGGCGACCCGCACCAGCACCGGGTCCACGTGGTACCGATGCCCGAATCCGGCCGCCACGCCCGCGATCGGGCCCTGCCGCGGCAGCCGCTGCGGCCGCGTTCGCCACAGGTGGTGGAGTTGGTCGTTGAATCCCGCCCGGCCGGTCCCGCCGGCCCAGCCGCTCGATCTGGTCATGGGTTCCATGGTGGCGAGCGGCAGGGCCGGAACGCATCGGGGTTCACCCTGATCTCGGGCCTGAACCTCGGTGCGCCGGTGACAGCACGGCCGAGCCGCCGAGGCCGGATGCGTGGCGTGGATCGGGCGGCGCATGGCCTCCCGCCCCGACTGTGGAATGGGGGTGTTTCCCGATGGTCGCTGTCGGGGGGCCGTGCCAGTATCGAAGGCATGTACCCGTCCACGCCCGCGTTCGATGTGCGCGGAGTCCCGCCTGTGCCGCCCTATCCGCGGTTGCTGCGGCGCTCCGGCGGGCGGGTCGTGGGCGGGGTGGCCGGCGGTATCGCCGACCATCTCGGGGTCGACGTGTTCAAGGTGCGGATGGCGTTCGTATTGCTGTCGGCGCTGATGGGCGCGGGCATCGCCGCCTACGGGATGCTGTGGATCTTCACCCCGGCCGGTGCCGATGCCCCGCCGCCGCCGAGTTCGGAGCGGCGCCAGGCCGTGGGCCTGATACTGCTCGGGCTGGCGCTGGCGGTGTCGATGTCGTGGGCGTTCAGCGGCACCGCGGCCCGGGTGGTGGGGCCCATCATCGTGGTCGCGGTCGGCGCGGCGCTGGTGTGGCGGGAGTTCGACGCGGAGGGGCCGCGGTCGATTCTCGGGCTGCCCGCGCGGCCGAGCGTGCTCACCTGGACGCGCATACTCGCCGGGGTCACGCTGATCGTGGTCGGGCTGGGCGTGGTGGTGCTCGGTCGTATCAACCTGAGTTCCCTGGGCTCCGCGCTGATCGCCGTCGCGGTGACCCTGATCGGAGTCGGTCTGCTGACGGTGCCGCTGTGGCTGCGCATGATGCGCGCACTCAACGCCGAGCGCGCCGCCCGCATCCGCAACGAGGAGCGCGAGGAGATCGCCTCGCACCTGCACGATTCGGTGCTGCAGACGCTGGCGCTGATCCAGCGCCAGGCCGACGACCCGCAGGAGGTCACGCGGCTGGCCCGCGGCCAGGAGCGCGAGCTGCGCAAGTGGCTGTTCGAGGACACGGTGCCCGCCCAGTCCAGCCTGGCCGCCGCGCTGCGCACCATCGCCGGCGAGGTGGAGGACCAGTACGGGGTGAAGGTGCCGCCGGTGACCGTCGGCGATGTGTCGATGGACCCGGGCGAGACCGGATTCGGCCTGCCCCGAGAGCATTTCACGGCCCTGCTCGGCGCCACCCGGGAGGCGCTGGTGAACGCCGCCAAACACGCCGGCGTCCCCACCATCGACCTGTTCGCCGAGGTGGAGCCCCATCAGGTGAGCATCTTCGTGCGCGACCGCGGCTCGGGCTTCGACCCGGCCGATGTCCCCGCCGACCGTCAGGGCCTGGCCAAATCCATCCGCGCCCGCATCGAGCGCCGCGGCGGCACCGTGGAGATCCAGTCCACCCCGGGCCGCGGCACCGAGGTCCGGATCATCCTGCCCCGCACCGATTCCGAGGGGCAGGACGCAGCGGGCGAGGCGGTGACGGATGAGATCAGCGCCCACCTGGATGAGGCCGGTGAATCACGAAACGCTGCGAGTGCATCATGATGATATGATGCAGTGATGCGAACCACGATCGACCTGCCCGAGGAGTTGCACCGGCAGGCAATGGCGATCGCTCGCGACACTCATCGGACCTTGAGCGAGACGGTGACGTGCCTCATCCGCCGGGGCCTGACTCAGGCGAGCAGCGATGAGCTGGCACGTAGCCCCAGAACGGGATTGCCCACCGTCCGGCTCGGCAGAGTGATCACATCGGAGGATGTCCGCTCGCTGGAGGACGAGTGACGTCCCTGCTGGATGCCAATGTTCTGATCGCGTTGTCGGTGGAGAATCACGTACACCACCGAGCGGCGGAGGCGTGGTTCGGCGAGTTGGACGGCAAGTTCGCAACGTGCCCGGTTACTCAGGGAAGTCTGCTGCGACTGCTGATTCGCGAAGGCCAGAACACCAAGACGGCGGTGGAGGTGCTGGCAGGGGTCACCGCGCACGAATCGCACGAGTTCTGGCCGGACTCACTCTCGTTCCCTCAGGTGACGATGGATTCGGTCATCGGGCATCGCCAAGTGACCGACGCTTATCTTGCGCAGCTCGCGCGGGAGCATCGGGGTCGGCTCGTAACGTTCGATCAGGGGCTGGCCGCGGTTCACCCCGATGTGGTCGATCTCCTGGAGTAGGCCGCCTCATTCGATCCAGACCGGGACGAGGGGGAGGCCGAGGTCGGTGCGGGCCGCGTCGACGAGGCGCTGGATGAGGTCGGTCTTGCGGCGGGTGTAGGTGTCCGGGTCGGAAACCTCTGCGGCCAGTTGCTGTTTCAGCGCGGCGTACTCGGCGGCCGCATCGGGGTGGGTGCGCAGGTAGTCACGCAGGATGCGCTCGTTCTGGTCGTCCCATTCGGCCGCGCGCACCACGTGCAGGTGATGGGTGCGCCGCCCGGATCCGTCGGCACGCGGGTAGAACAGGCGGTCGGGCATGCCGTTGTCCGCGCGGTGATAGCCGAGCGCGGCGAGCGTGTGTTCGCGATCGACCGCCACGTCGAGATCGTCGACCGCGGCCATCAGGTCGATGATCGGCTTGGCGGCGAGGCCGGGAACCGAGGTGCTACCCAGGTGTTCGATCTCGCGGAACAGGCCCGGAAGCGCCGTGGTCAATTCCGCGATCGCCGCATTCGCCCGCCGTGGCCACTCGGGGTCGTAGGGAACCACTCGAATATGCACTCGAGGCATCGTATGACGTCTCGCCCGCGGACTCCCGCAGGGGGTTGCGCCCGTCGGCGGCGGCCGACCGCGCTGGTTCGCGGCGCACGGGCCCACGGTGTGGTACCGATGAATGGGCGGTGTCGCGCCCGCCATCGGTTGTGCCCGAGGTGAGGAGAGCAGTGAGTATCCGGGTCTTTCTGGTCGACGACCACGCCGTGTTCCGCTCCGGCGTGCGCGCCGAGTTGAGCCGCGAATCCGATATGGACGTGGTCGGTGAGGCCGGCACGGTGTCCGAGGCCATCGCCGGAATCAAGACCGCCGCCCCGGACGTGGTGCTGCTGGACGTGCACATGCCCGACGGCGGCGGGGTGGCGGTGCTGCAGGGCATCGAGGATCAGGGCCCGGTGTGCCTGGCGCTGAGCGTGTCCGACGCCGCCGAGGATGTGATCGCGGTGATCCGCGCAGGCGCCCGCGGCTATGTCACCAAGACCATCTCCGGATCCGAACTGGCCGACGGCATCCGGCGCGTCGCGGGCGGAGACGCGGTGTTCAGCCCGCGCCTGGCGGGCTTCGTGCTGGACTCGTTCACCGGCCGCTCACCGGCCCCGGAGCCGCCGCTGGATCCCGAGCTGGACTCGCTGACCCCGCGCGAACTCGAGGTGCTGCGCCTGCTCGCGCGCGGCTACACCTACCGCGAAATCGCCGAAACCCTCTTCATCTCCGTGAAGACCGTGGAAACCCACGCCTCCAACGTGCTCCGCAAGACCCAGCAGTCCAACCGCAACGCCCTCACCCGCTGGGCCCACCGCCGCAGGATCGACTGACTACAGCGCGGCGACCAGGATCACGATCAGGATCAGCAGGCCGATCAGCAGCCCCACCGCGATCGCCAGCGGCGCCGCGTTCGGGCCCAGATTCGACACGTTGAGGCCCAGCTTCTGTTGCGGCGCAGGGGCACTCGGTGTGGTGGCGCGCGGCGGGCGCGGCAGCGGGGTGGAGTGCGGGCTGCGCAGACCGGCGGCCGAGTTGCGGGCCGCCCACGCCGGGATGGTGCCGTCCTCGGTGCGGACGGGCGCGCCGAGAATGTAGGGCCCGGTGCCGGGACCGAAAGCGGCGGTGAGGATTTCGTCGCGCGCCTCGGCCATGGTCGGGCGTCGCTGCGGGGCGGGCTCCATCATGTGCAGCAGCGCCGCGGTGAGCGTCCCGCTGCGGCTGGGCGGAATGATCTGCGCCATCGCGGCGCGCTCGACGATCACGTCGTTGTCGTCGTCGAAGCCGTAGGGCGGCTGGCCCTCGATCGCGGTGTACAGCGTTGCGCCGAGGGAGAATACGTCGCTGGCCTCGGTCGGCCGGGACCCGCGTGCCACCTCCGGCGGCAGGTAGGCCGGGGTCCCGGTGATCACGTCGTCCAGCTCGTCGTGGGGGTCTCCGGTGCCGCGCGAGATGCCGAAGTCGCTGAGCTTCACCTTGCCCACCTCGGCCCCGCGGTCGGCGACGAGGATGTTGCCCGGCTTGATGTCTCGGTGGGTGATGCCGGCGCTGTGCGCGGCGGCCAGCGCGTCGGCGACCTGCGCGCCGATCTGTGCCACCTCGATCGGCGACAGCGTATCCGCCAGTGCGAGCGCCTTGGCGACGCTGCGCGAGGGTAGGTACTCCATCACCAGCCACGGCTCGCCCGCCTCGAGCACCACGTCGTAGACGGCGATGGCGTGCTCGTGCGACAGCTTCGCGGCGACCCGGCCCTCGTGGATGATCCGGTTGCGGACCGCGGTGGCCTCCTCCTCACTGAGTCCGGCCGTGGACAGTACCTGTTTGATGGCGACGTCGCGGTCGAGCAGCCGGTCGTGTGCCAGCCACACGGCGCCCATGCCGCCGCCGCCCAGCTTCGACTGCAGGCGGTAGCGGCCGGCGACCAGATAGTCGGGGCCGACGAAAGGGCGGGCGCGTTCGGTCACGGCGCGAGGATAGCGGAAAACCGTCCTGACTGGCCTGCTTCGGAACTCCGGGATTCGCGCGAGTGCCGCTTGACGTGGCTGGGGGGTGGGGTTCTACTGAAGATGAGTCGAACGTATATTCGACTAGTATCGATAGCTGAATCGGTGCTGGAGTCGGCGGGATCCGGTGCCGGATCGGCCCGGCGGGGCCGCTCGCGCAGTCGCGCGGGTGCCGCGGCCGGACGGTGGAGTCCACTCGGTGGGAGATAGGTGGTCGAGGATGGATTCGGCTGGAGAGGCGAAGTCCGAGCGGCTGGCGGAGCTGCGGCGGCGAATGGCGGCCGTTCCGGCGCGTGGTGCGGGTGCGGCGCCGCGCCCAGCCTTGCACCGAGAACCGTTGCCGGTGCCGTCGCCGCTGGTGGAGCTGCTGCCGGAGGGCGGTCTGGCGAAAGGTTCGGTGGTCGAGTACGCGGGGTCGGGTTCGCTGCTGGCCGGTTTGCTGGCCGCGGTGACGGCCGGTGGCGGGCATGCCGCGGTGGTCGGTCTGCCCCGGCTCGGCCTGCTCGCCGCGGCGGAGATGGGGGCTCAACTGGGAAGGCTGGCCGTCGTCCCCGATCCCGGACCGGATCCGGTGGAGGTCGCTGCCGTGTTGCTCGATGGCTTGGATCTGGTGGTGATCGGGCTGGGTGGTCTGTCGGTGCCGCCCAGCCGAACTCGCGTGCTCGCCGCGCGTGCCCGCAGCAAGGGATCCACGCTCGTGGTGACCGGCGGCGCCTGGAGCGGGTCCACGCTGCGCATCGACACCCGCATCGCCGGCTACGACGGCCTGGGGCGCGGCTGCGGCCGCCTGCGCACCTTGCGCCTGGATGTGCGCGTGCGCGGGCGCTCGGCCCCGCCCCGCACGGGTTGCCTCGAGCTGAGTTCCGCGGACGGGCGCGTCGAATGGGTTGCGGCGCAGGACAGTCGGCCGCAGCGGCTGGAGACGGTGCGCGAGGCCGCCTCGTGAGCGACGGTCGCCGCCGTGCGCGCGGCTGTCGCAGCCGCCGGGGGCGGTCGCCGAGCCCCATCCCACCGGCTCTCGAGGTAGCGAGCGTCATGCCTGAACCGGCGACCTGCTGCCGCGGCGGCGCCCGGGCCGCGGAGTCTCAATCTCTGAGCTGCCCGGGAGGTCGGCGGCGCTGCGGCGGGGCGGTTCGCCGATGCGGCTGAGTGCGCGGCGCGTTTCCCGGGTGCTGGCGCTGTGGTGCCCGGACTGGCCCGCCGCCGCGGCGGCCGCGGTGGCCGACGTTCCGCCCACGCGGCCGGTGGTGGTGCTGCACGCGAACCGGGTGGTGGCGTGTTCGGCGGTGGCGCGGGCCGCGGGCGTGCAGCGCGGGCTCAAACGCCGGGAGGCGCAGGCGCGCTGCCCGGATCTGTTTGTGGCGCAGTCGGATCCGGATCGCGATGCCAGGCTGTTCGAGCCGGTGGTGGCGGCCGTTGATGCGACGGTGCCCGGCGTGGAGGTGCTGCGGCCCGGGCTGCTGGTGCTGGCCGCGCGCGGCGCCGCCCGCTTCTTCGGATCCGAGGAGGCGGCGGCCGAGCGGCTCGTCGACGCGGTCGCCGCGGTCGGGGTGGAGTGCCAGGTCGGCATCGCCGACGAGCTGTCCACGGCGGTGCTCGCCGCCCGCCGGGCCGCCCTCGTGCCGACCGGATCCGGTGCGCGGTTCCTGGCGCCGCTGCCGGTGGGTGAGCTCGCCGTCGAGCCGAGCCTGGCCGCGCCGGAGCGCGCCGATCTGGTGGATCTGCTGCACCGCTTGGGATTACGCCGGATCGGTGACTTCGCCGCGCTGACCCCCGCCGAGGTCGCCTCCCGCTTCGGCGCCGACGCGATTCGCGCGCACCGCTGCGCCCGGGCGGAACCGGAGCGGCTGCCGTCCGCGCGCCCGCCCGCCCCGGAGCTGACGGTGGAGTATCGCTGCGATCCGCCGATCGACCGTGTCGATGCGGCCGCATTCGCGGGCCGCCTGCTGGCCACCCGCCTGCACGCGCAGCTGTCCGCCGCATCGGTGGCCTGCACGCGCCTGTCGGTAACGGCGGAAACGGCCGCCGGTGAACAACTTTCGCGAATCTGGCGCTGCGCGGAACCCCTCACCCCGGAGGGCACGGCGGACCGAATCCGCTGGCAACTCGACGGCTGGCTCACCCACCGAGCCCGGAGCGCGCCGGGCGAGGATGACGCGTCATTCGGCCCGGTCCACGGCCGTGCCGCCGAGAAGGCAGAAGCGGAGAATAATTGGACCGAAACGATTCCGGTGAATAGCCGGGCCGCTTCGGGTTCCGTGGACGGTCGGGCCGGTTCGGGTTCCGTGGACGGTCGGGGCGCTTCGGGTTCCGCGAATGGTCGGACTGGCTCGGATTCTGTGAATGGTTGGGCTGGTTCGGGTTCCGTGGGCTTGTCGGGTGCGGGGAGGCGTCGTGGGGCCGGGCGCGCTTCGAGAAGAGTGGGTTTCGGCTCGCGGCACGGCACCGCACCCACGGCGCCCATCACGCTGCTGCGGTTGGAGCCGGTGGAGGTGGTGGCGGCGGGGGCGCTGCAGCTCGGGCTGTGGGGTGGTGTCGGTGAGGGCGACGAGCGGGCCCGGCGGGCACTGGTCCGCGTGCAGGGCCTGCTCGGTGGGGAGGCGGTGCGGATCGGAGTGCTCAGCGGCGGTCGCGGCCCGGCCGAACGCGTCACCCTGGTCGCGCTCGGCGACGAGCGGGTGCCCGCCGCCGACCCGGCGCTGCCCTGGCCCGGCAGGCTGCCCGAACCCGCGCCCGCCGTGGTGCTGGTCAACCACCCCGAGGTGGTGCTGGAGACCGCCGACGGCACCCCGGTGTGGAT
The DNA here is from genome assembly GCF_029869545.1 of Nocardia wallacei. Classification (GTDB taxonomy): domain Bacteria; phylum Actinomycetota; class Actinomycetes; order Mycobacteriales; family Mycobacteriaceae; genus Nocardia; species Nocardia wallacei_A. The sequence continues at coordinate 13,315 of NZ_JARWQD010000313.1, forward strand.
CACCGACCGCGGCCTGTTCACCGCCGACCCGACCAGGTTGCGCTGGAGCGGCAAACACTGGGATGTCACCGGCTGGGCGGGCCCCTGGCCGCTCGACGAGCGCTGGTGGACCGGCGACGGCGACTACAGGGTCCGCGCTCAAGTACTCCTGGACGCCGACGTCAACGTCCTACTCCTGCTCGGCTACAACCGAACCTGGCACGTCGAGGGACTGTACGAGTAACCGCGCTACCCTCCCCGCACTTCCTACCGGTCGGGGAGGGTCCAGACCCAGGCCATGGTGAACGGGTAGCCGCGCAGGTGTTCCCACTTGGGCTTGGTGGCGAGCCAGGTGTCGTCGATCAGGGCCTCGGCGGATTCGGTGAGGCGCCAGCCCGCCGCCACCCCGGCGGTCACATGCTCGCTGAACAGGTGCAGATGGGTGCTGATCGCCAGCGGCTCACCGGATTCGGGCGTGTAGTGGGTCGGCATACCGGTCGCCATCATGAACTGCGGGTGGTAGCTGACCAGGACGAAGGTGCCGCCGGGCGCGGCCAGCCGGTGGGCCTCGGCGTAGAACGGCGCCAGGTCGGGCAGGTGCTCGTCGATCAGCGACGAGATCACCAGATCGTATGTGCCGCTTGCCAATCCGGTGTCACGCACATCGCCATGCGTCAGGGTGGTGTGCACGCCGCGCTCGCGGGCGCGCGACAGCATGCCCTCGCTCAGGTCGACCCCGTCGATGTGCGCGACGCCCTGCCCGCTCAGCCACGCGCCGGTCCGCCCGGTGCCGCAGCCCAGGTCGGCGGCGCGGCGCATCCGGCCCCACTCCGGTCGCCGCAGCCGGTTCAGCAGCGCGAGGTCCATCTCGTCCATGACGGTCTGCTCGTAGGTGGGCGCCCACCCGTCGTAGCCCGTGGCGACGTCGACGGTGCGATAGTTGCGTCGATCGAAATCCGCGAAGGTCGGCATGCGCCGCAGTATCGCGCGCCGCACCGGGTACCTGCCAAGTATTTTCGCTCGCCGCACCCTCCGGCGGGCATCCCTCTCCCGCCTATCCGTGTGGCGGGCACGCACCTGAACCCGGCGCGGCCATCGCCGGCAAGCCCGGGCCTGCTTGGTGGGCCAGCGAATATCTTTGCACCGGTTCAGGATTCGATGTCTGCCGGTCCCACCCCGCTGCGACGGGCCAGCACCCGGGTGCCCGGTCCGGACGCCGCCCCGGGCCCGGCCAGCGCCGTCGTATTCGTCGCGATGGCAGGCTCCCCGCACTCCGAACAGCAGACCTGCGGCGTGAATTGCGCCCCGCATTCGCGGTGCACCAGCCGCACCGGCGGCCCGCCCGGCGGGGTCGCCCACTTGTCGCCCCAGGCCATCAGCGCCATCAGCACCGGTACGAGCTCGAGACCGGCCGCGGTGAGGTGGTATTCGTGCCGCAGCGGGCGCTCCCGGTAGGCCCGGCGCTCCACGATGCCGTCGGCGACCAGCGTCTCGAGCCGCCGGGTGAGCAGGTTGCGCGAGATCCCGAGGTTCTCGGCGATGTCGTCGAACCGGTGCAGGCCGAGGTAGACGTCCCGCACGATCAGCGGCGTCCACCATTCCCCGATGCGTTCCAGGGACTGCCCGATCGAGCAGTGCATCTCCGCGAAGCTGGTCCGTTGCATGTACCCAGTCTAGAGGGTTGATTCATTGAACTCACGGGGCGTACCGTGTCGACGGTAAGAGTTCAATGAAAGGACTTACTAATGCCGTTCGTGGAGTTGTTCGTTCCCAAGGGCTCGCTCGACCAGGAGCGCCGCGAGAAGATCGGCGGCCGACTGGTGTCGGAGGTGATGCTCGCGGAGGGCGCGCCGGACACCGAGGCGGCCCGGTCCATCTCGTGGCTGGTGGTCAACGAGATCGACGCCTGGTTCGTGGGCGGCCGACGGCTGCCCGCCGGGGAGAAGCCGAAATATGTGGTGCGGGTGGGTGTTCCGGCCGGTTCGATGAGCGACGACAAGCGCCGCGACATCGTGCGGCGAGTCACCCGGGTGCTCGCGGACGCCGACGAGGATCCGGCCCGCTTCACCGAGGCCGCCACCGCGTGGGTGCACATCAACGAGGTCCCGGAGGGCAACTGGGGTGCGCGCGGGGAGATCGTGCGCATCGAGGACATCGCAGCCCTGGTATCCGCCGGTTAGGTCGACACCGCCCCAGCTCACCTATGGTGCCGCGCACAACCTGCGGCGGCGGGCCCGTGGAACCCGTACCCTGGCAGATCGTGGAGTCGACCGTTACCCGGGTGCCGCTGGACGGCGTGTCGATCGCCTATCGCGACTCCGGTCCGTCGGCCGCTACGCACCCGCTGTCCGCCGTTCCCGTCCTGCTGGTGCACGGCATGGGCGGGGACGGGCACACCTGGGACCGGTTCGCCCGGCGCCTGGTGCGGCTGGGGCGCCGGGTGATCATCCCGGATCTGCGCGGCCACGGCCGCAGCGCGCACACCGATTCCTATCTGTTCGACGAGTTCGGCGCGGATGTCCTGCGGCTGTGTGACCGGCTCGGCCTGACCACCGTGGACATGGTGGGGCATTCGCTCGGCGGGTACGCGGTGTCGTGCGTGGCGATCGAGCGCCCCGACCTGGTGCGCCGCCTGGTGATCGAGGAGCAGCCGCTGCCGCTGCGCTCCGGCGACGAACAGCTCACCCTCACCCGCCGCCTGCCCACCGTGCCGGAGCTGTGGCACGCCACCACCAGCCTGATCCGGCATCCGCAGGCGGTGCTGGCATTCGACCGATCGATGACCCGGATCGCGCTGGAGCAGTTCCGCAAGCCGAATCCGCAGTGGTGGGACCGGCTGCCGGAGATCACCGCGCCCACCCTGATGCTGCGCGGCGGCCCGGGCGGCATGGTCGACCCGGAGAAGCTGGAGCTGTTCCGCGCCGCCGTCCCCGCCTGCACGGTCTGCGCCTTCGATTGCGGCCACAGCATCCACCGCGACCGCTACCGGCAATTCGCCGAGGCGACGCTGCCCTTCCTCGGCCACTGACGCGGCCGGTGCTTCTACAGTAAAACGATGTCCACCCTGGATCGTCCGACGCTGTTCTTCGCCGATGAGCAGTCGTTTCGCGAATGGCTGGAGGCCAACCACGCCGCCGTCGACGGCATCTGGCTGAAGTTCGCGAAGCGGGGCTCGGGGGTGGCGTCCCTCGATCACGCGGGCGCGTTGCGGCAGGCGCTGTGTTTCGGCTGGATCGATGGGCAGGCCCGCTCCCTCGACGACGATTACTGGATGGTCGGCTTCACCCCGCGCCGTCGTCGCAGTCCGTGGTCGCAGCGCAATATCGGCCTGGTCGAGGAGCTGATCGAGCAGGGGCTCATGCATCCGGCCGGGCATGCGGAGATCGAGCGGGCCAAGCTCGACGGGCGCTGGGCCAATGCCTACGGGCGCAGGCTCCCACAGGATTTCGTCGATGCGCTGGCGGCCGATCCGAAGGCCGCCGCCTTCTTCGAAACCCTCGACGCCCAGTCCCGGGCCGCGATCGGCTATCACCTCGGCAACGCGGTGCGGCCGGAGACGCGGGCGCGGCGGTTGGAGCAGATCATCGGCAAGCTGGCTGCGGGGCAAAGGTTCTGATGACCGGATTCGAGGGACTGTCGTGTTCCGCCGCCGCGGCCGTCGATATTCCGTTGCCGGGCAGCGCTACTCACGTCACCGGGTGGCTGTGTGTCGAGCATCCCGGGGCGTGGGGCCGCGACGTGATCGGCGACGAGGTCCTGGGGCCCGAGATCACCGCCGAACTGGCGGCGCGCACCAAGGCCGCCCGGGTGCGCCCGACCCTGATCCGGCGCCCGGGACGCAATGAATCCACCGGTGCGCGAACGGTTCTCATCGCCAGCTCCCGGCCGCGGGGTTCCTGGTGCGAACGGCTCGAGATCACCGATCTGAAGCAGCTGCTGGATCTGGACCTGCACCTGCTGAACGGCCCGGCGCCGGGAATCGGTGTGCCCGTGGACGATCCGGTACTGGTGTGCGCCCACGGCAAGCGCGATCTGTGCTGCGCGCGGCTCGGCCGCCCGATCGCGGCCCGGCTCGCCGCACAGTATCCGGACCGGGTCTGGGAGTGCTCGCACACCGGCGGCCACCGGTTCGCGCCCGCGGTGGTCCTGCTGCCCACCGGGCTGACCTACGGACGGGTGGACGGCGACGGTGCCGTCGAGGCCGTGGCCGCCGCCGACCGCAACGCGATATCGCTCGAGGGGTTCCGGGGGCGCAGTTGCTATTCCCCGGTCGAGCAGGTCGCGGAAATCGCGGTGCGCGAACGGGTTCCGGCCGCCGCCGACGATCTCACCGTGGTCTCCGCCGAGGCGGGCGATGCGCCGGGCGACCCGGCCACCGTCGCCGGTGCCGCACTCGTCACCCACCGCGACGGCCGCCGCTGGCAGGTGACGGCCCACACCGTCGCCCACGCTCCCCGCCAGGCCAGCTGTGGCGCCGCCCCCAAACCGGCCACCGCGGTCATCGCGGACCCACCCCGCGCACTGTTCTGACCGGCGGCCAGGGGACGACTCCGTCGATATCAGCTGCGCTGCCCGGCTCGGCGCCGCTCCGCGCGGTGGGCGAGGGCGTCGATGATGCGCTCCCAGGCCGGTGACGCCTCGGAGATCCGGGACGAGATCAGCCGCAGGCTCTCCGGGGTGTCGTCTCGTTCGTGTGCGATCTCCCAGGCATCCAGATCCTCGATGAGCCGGTCCAGGCGGGGATCGCTCGGATCCCAGTCCACCGCTCGGTCGCAGGCGAGATACAGGCGCACCGTCTCGGGGTCGTCGAGGCCCGCGGACTTGTCCCGGATGCGCTGCGGCACGGCCCGCGGGTCCAGCGCCTGCAGCAGGATCCACGAGTCGCGCTCGAGTCGGACCCGGCGTTCGCTGACGCCGAGGCCGCGCATCCGGTTCAGGAGGGCGACGACCTCGGGCGGCAGCACGAGGCTCTCACCGCTGGCCAGGTCGGCGATGCGGCCGCGGTATTCGGTGAGCCGGTCGATCTTGCGCTGCAGTTCGGCGTCGATGTCGGCGATGGCCGCGTCGAATTCGGCCGGTTGGGCGTGCAGCAGCGCGTCGATGCGGGCCAGCGGGACACCGGCGTCGGCGAGGGTCCTGATCCGGATCAGATCCACCGCGGCCTGCGCGCCGTAGCGGCGATAGCCGGAGGCGTCGCGCTCGGGCTCCGGTAACAGGCCGACCTGGTGATAGTGGCGAACGGTGCGCACGGTCACGCCCGCAGCAGCCGCGAGCTGGCCGATCGTCAGCACCGTCCTCCTCGGGTCTTCGGGAAACAAGATTGTGCCGAGTGTAGGGGGCTCGTACTCGGGTCTTCGGGAAGCACGATTGTGCCGAGTGTAGGAGGCGGGCTCATACTCGGGTCTTCGGGAAGCAGATTGTTTCTCGAGCCTAGGGCGGATTCAGATCCGGTCGACGACATCTCGGATCGCCTGGACCACGGCGTCGGGGCGATCGAAGCAGAGCCGGTGGTGGAGGGTGTCGGTGAGGATGCGCTGTTCCCCGCGTGAAACCCCGCCGACCAGGGCCGCATCCATTCTCGTCTTGGCGTCGAGCATCTCCCGCGAGGTCAGCTCCGGCTGGGCGGGGTCGCGGCCCGCCACGGTGAGCGCGACCACCGGGACGTCGGGAATGCCCGGCCCCGCGCGCAGTTCGGTGGCGAGGGCGGTCAGGGCGGAGCGCTCGGCGATGCCGATTCGCATCCATTCATCGCTCATCTTGGCCTCGAGCAGAGGTTGCCGGATGTGCTCCGGGTAGTCCGCGAGCAGCTCGGCGTGTATCTCGTGCAGGGCCGGGCGCATCTGCCGGAGCTGCTCCGGATCGGGCGCCATCCGCTCGACCGCGGCGAAACTCGCTGCGGGCGGCACGAACTCGTCCCAGTCGCGGTGCAGGGTGTCCAGCCAGACCATGCCCGCCACGTCCCGTGGATACAGCTGCGCGAACCGATGCGCGTAGAGCCCGCCGAGCGAATGCGCCGCGAGAACATAAGGGGCGGCGATGTTCTGGGCCCGCAACAGCTCGCGCAGCTCCGTGGCGACCGCCGCGGCGGTGCGCGGCAGCGCCAGCGGGTCGCTGTAACCCGTGCCGCCGCGGTCGTACGCCACGGCGGTGGTGAACTGCGAAACCTGTTGCTGGACACCGAAATAGTCCAGCCCTACCGCACTCGCACCCGGCAGGAACACGACGGCCGGTCCGCCGCTACCCGAGCGATGCACGAAAACTCGGCTGCCGTCGATCTCCTGAAACCCTCCGATCGGCGGCGTGAGCCGCTGCGGGGACGTGATGTCGTTCGTCATGCGACAAGCCTCCAACCCTGACGTTGCGTCAGGGTCAACCCCCTGCGTGGCAGCACTCGAACTCGGCCCCGGACATCACCTCGATGCCGGTGCGACCCCGCTCACCAGTAGGTGCCGGGGACCAGGCGTGCGGCCCGGCGCAGGGCGGTGCGGGTCACTCGGCCCGCGGCCGAGGTAGTGCGACGGGGTTCGCGTTGGGGGACAAGGGCTTCGGTATCCGAGGCGTCGTCCTGGGGGATCTCGCCCTTGGCGGCGGCGGAATCCGGCAGCGCGCGGTAGTAGCGGTGCAGGATGCGGTCCTTCAGGCGCGGGGTGAACAGGGTGCCGTATTCGGCCAGCGTGCCGAGCGGCACGTCGATGCGCTTGGGGCGTTCGGTGAGGGCCCGCACGACGGTGGCCGCGGCCCACTCGGGCGACTCCGACGGGCCCTGGTTGCCGCTCGGCGCGATCATCGGGGTGCGCACCAGCGGCATGTGGATGGTGGTGAAAGTGACGTTGTCGGCGAGCATTTCGGCCGCGGTCACCTCGGCGAACTTGTCGAGCGCGGCCTTGGAGGCCAGGTAGGCGGCGAAGCGCGGAGTAGCGACCTGCACGCCCGCGCTCGAGATGTTGACGATGTGGCCGAACTTGCGCTCGCGCATCTGCGGCAGCAGCGCCAGCGTCATCCGCACCGCGCCGAAGTAGTTCACCGCCATGGTGCGCTCGAAATCGTGCAGCCGGTCGGTGGAGCGGTGCACGGCGCGGCGGATGGACCGCCCGGCGTTGTTGACCAGCATGTCGACGTGGCCGTGCTCGTCGAGGATCGTCTTGACGGTGTGCTCGACGGATTCGGAGTCGGTGACATCGCACTGGTAGCCGTAGGCCTGGCCGCCCGCGGCCCTGATCTCGTCGACCACGGCGGACAGTTCGTCGCCGCGGCGGGCCAGTAGGAACAGCACCGCCCCCTTCTCGGCGGCGGCCACGGCGGCAGCCCGGCCGATGCCGGAGGACGCGCCGGTGATCAGGACATGTTTACCGGCCAGGTCCCGGCGGGCGCGCCGACGGGCCAGATAGCCCGGTTCGACGGCGTCCACGGGACCGCCGCCTGCGTGGTTGTCGGTCATCGCTGCTCCCTTGCACGTCGATTCGACTCGAACTTACTCCATAGTAAGTTACGCCGCCAGTGGCCATGCTCGGTGTCGAATGTATGTTCGAGTAAACTGAGACTGATCGGTTTGCCGGAGGTGTGTATGGGCTGGGGTAACGGCCCGCCGACGTGGGCGGAGATGGAGCGGGTGCTGTCCGGGCGGCCCGGCCGCGCCGACGATCCGCCCGGGGACGGCGGCGACAGCCCGGCCTGGTCGCACAAGCGCGGCAAGTATCGGGCGGGGCCGCGTCCGCGGTCCGATGCGCCGGTGGTGCCGTACGCGGAGCTGCACGCGCACTCCGCCTACAGCTTCCTCGACGGCGCCGCCCAGCCGGAGGATCTGGTGGAGGAGGCGGTGCGGCTGGGGTTGGAGGCGCTCGCGCTCACCGACCACGACGGGTTGTACGGGGTGGTGCGGTTCGCCGAGGCGGCGCGGGAGTGGGGAATGCCGACGGTATTCGGCGCCGAGCTGTCCCTGGGCGAGCCGGATTCTCCGGCAGGGGGCCTGCTTTCGTCATCCCGGTCTGCTTCCGGTCGGGGCGAGGATGCCGTGCCCGTCGATTCCGAACCGCGTGCGGGGGCCCCGGATCCCGCGGGGCCGCACCTATTGGTGCTGGCGCGTGGGCAGGAAGGTTATCGCCGTCTGTCGCGGGAGATTTCGGCCGCCCACATGGCGGCGGGGGAGAAGGGAATTCTGCGCTACGACCTGGACCGGCTCACCGAGGCCGCGGGCGGGCACTGGCAGATTCTCACCGGATGTCGCAAAGGCCCTGTGCGCCAAGCCCTGCGGCACGGTGACGCGGCGGCAACGGCGGCGCTGCGCGAACTGGTGGAGCGCTTCGGCTCGGATCGGGTGACCGTGGAACTCACCCACCACGGCATTCCCGAGGACGACGAACGCAACGCTCGGCTGGTCGCCCTCGCCGACCGGGCGGGGTTGCCCGTGATCGCCACCACCGCAGCGCATTTCGCCGCTCCGGCGCAGCGCCGTCGCGCGATGGTACTGGCGGCGATCCGGGCACGGCAGAGCCTGGACGAGATGGCCGGTTGGCTGGCTCCCGCCGGAGGCGCGCACCTGCGGTCGGGCGCCGAGATGGCACGGCTGTTCGCGGCCTGCCCGCGGGCGGTGCCCAATGCCGTTGCGCTGGCCCGGGAATGCGCCTTCGACCTGAAGCTCATCGCACCCCAGCTGCCCCCGTTCGACGTCCCGCCCGGACACGACGAGGACTCGTGGCTGCGCAAACTGGCCCTCGAAGGCGCCGCCCGGCGATACGGCCCCCGGGAGGGAAACGCCAAGGCGTACAGCCAGATCGAATACGAACTGGGGATCATCGAGCGCATGCGTTTCCACGGCTACTTCCTGGTGGTGCACGACATCGTCGCCTTCTGCAGAGACAACGGCATCCTGTGCCAGGGCCGGGGCTCGGCGGCCAACTCCGCGGTCTGCTACGCGATCGGCATCACCAACGTCGACCCGGTGGCCAACAACCTGCTGTTCGAGCGCTTTCTGTCGCCGGAGCGCGACGGCCCGCCCGATATCGACATCGATATCGAATCCGATCGCCGCGAGGAGGCCATCCAGCACGTCTACACCAAGTACGGCCGCGAGTACGCCGCCCAGGTGGCCAACGTCATCACCTATCGCGGCAAGTCGGCGGTGCGCGATGCCGCTCGGGCGCTGGGCTTTTCGCCGGGGCAGCAGGACGCGTGGAGCAAACAGGTCAACCGCTGGACCGGTGTGGCGGAGGAGACGCACACCGATATCCCCGGCGAGGTGCTGGCCCTGGCGGGCGAGATCGAGGGCCTGCCGCGGCATCTGGGCATCCACTCCGGTGGCATGGTGATCTGTGACCGCCCCGTCGCCGACGTGTGCCCGGTGGAGTGGGCGCGCATGCCCGGCCGCAGCGTATTGCAGTGGGACAAGGACGATTGCGCCGCGGCGGGGCTGGTGAAGTTCGATCTGCTCGGCCTGGGCATGCTGTCGGCGCTGCACTACATGATCGATCTGGTGCACGAGCACACCGGCGAACTCATCGAACTGCACAAGCTGGACCTGCAGGAGCGCGCGGTCTACGACATGCTGTGTCGCGCCGACTCGGTGGGGGTGTTCCAGGTGGAGTCGCGGGCCCAGATGGCCACCCTGCCGCGGCTGCGGCCGCGCGAATTCTACGACCTGGTCGTGGAGGTGGCGCTGATCCGACCCGGCCCCATCCAGGGCGGGTCGGTGCACCCCTATATCCGGCGCCGCAACGGCAGCGAGGAGGTCGTCTACGACCATGAGGCCCTGCGTAATTCGCTGTCACGCACGCTGGGTGTGCCGCTGTTTCAGGAGCAGCTGATGCAGATGGCGGTCGATGTGGCCGGGTTCAGCGCGGTGGAGGCGGATCAGCTGCGCCGGGCGATGGGATCCAAGCGCTCCACGGAGCGGATGGAGCGGCTGCGTGAGCGCTTCTACGAGGGCATGCGCGAATTACACGGTATCACAGGGGAATTGGCCGATCGCGTCTACGAGAAGGTGTACGCGTTCGCGAATTTCGGCTTCCCGGAAAGTCATTCGCAGAGCTTCGCCTCGTTGGTGTTCTATTCGGCCTGGTTCAAGCTGCATCATCCGGCGGCGTTCTGCGCGGGCCTGTTGAACGCGCAGCCGATGGGGTTCTATTCGCCGCAGTCGCTGGTCGCCGACGCCCGTCGGCACGCAGTGGTGGTGCACGGACCGGACATCAACCACAGCCGTGCCGGAGCCACGCTGGAGCGGCGCGGTACGCAGGTGCGGCTCGGGCTGGCCGCGATCCGGCACATCGGCGACGATCTGGCCGAAAAGATCGTCGCCGCACGGGGATCCGCTCCCTACACCTCGTTCCTGGATCTGACCGGGCGCGTGGAACTCACTGTGCCGCAGGCGGAGTCGCTGGCCACGGCGGGTGCGCTGGACAGCCTCGGAATCACTCGGCGACAGGCGCTGTGGGCGGCGGGTGCGGCGGCGGGGGAACGCGCCGACCGGCTGCCCGGCACGGGCGCCACCACCGCCGCCCCCGCGCTGCCCGGGATGAGCGAGCTGGAGCTGGCGGCCTCCGACGTCTGGGCGAGCGGAGTATCGCCGGGCAGCTATCCGACCGAATTCCTGCGCTCGCACCTGGATTCGCTCGGTGCGCTCCCCGCGGCGCGGTTGTCTCAGGTGCCCGATGGTTCGAAAGTGCTTGTCGGGGGCGCGGTTACGCATCGGCAGCGGCCCGCGACGGCCGCGGGCGTCACCTTCGTCAATCTCGAGGACGAGACGGGCATGGTGAATGTGGTCTGCTCGGTGGGCCTGTGGCGCCGCTACCGCCGCATCGCGCAGGGCGCCTCCGCCCTGCTGATCCGCGGCCGGGTGCAGAACGCCGAGGGCGCGGTCAGCGTAGTCGCCGAACACCTCCAACGCCTGGACCTGCGAGTAGCCTCCAAGTCCCGCGATTTCCGCTGAGCCCGCTCCCGTCCATATTCCCGCACGCCTTGCGTGCTCCCGCACCCTGTTCATGCCCCTGCAAGGGGTGCGGGAACGGGCAAGGGGTGCGAGGACTCGCGGGGCCGTGACAGGTGCGGATGGGCGTGGATACCGTGGCGGCGGACGGAGGAAGTGACGGCAAAGGGGGGTGCATGTCCGGTTCGTGTGTTGTCGATACGGATGCGGTGCTGCGGTTCGGAATCGTTGCGCTGCAGGTATTTCGGGACATCTGCGCGGTCTTCGATACGGCGGCCGAGGCGGTCGCGACGATCGCGGACCTGATTCCGCAGAGCGAGACCGCTCCGCAGTGGTGCGAATCGGCCGGTGCCGCCATCGATATCGTGCGGCGCAGCGTCGAGTGCTTCCGGCGTCTCGCCGAGCATACCGAGCAGGCCGCCGAGGCATTCGCCGCGATCGATCGCTGCCACGCCGCCGGCCTCGAGCGTTCGGCGGCCCGCATATGATCCCGCCGCGGCCGGTAGTGATGCGGTGGCGTGCGCTGGAGGCGGCGGATCTGCTGTGCGCCGAACTCGACCGGCGCATCGAGGATCTGGAGACCCTGTCGGCCACCGTGCGCGACGCCTGCCACCGGCTCGACGGCGACGGCTGGCAGGGCCTGGCCTATGACGCGGTGCTCGCCCACGTCGATGCCGCCTACCGGCACCACCAGGTGTTGTGCCAGCATGCCGAGCGCCTGCGGGAGGCCGGTGCGCGGGCACTGTCGGACCTGCACTACACGGCGCTGGCCCTGCTCGATTACGTGGCAGACGCCGAAGCCGCGGGCTGCCGGGTCGCCGACGACTGGTCGGTCACGGCCGGTGAGACCGCACAGGACTGGGCCGAGGTCATCACCGAGGCCGTGGCCGCGGTCGAGCGCGCCGACCAGCGGGGCCGCGCGGCGATCGCGGCGGTCGGCACCGAAATAACCGAATTGGCAAAAGCTTTCGACTTCCCCCGGCTGCTTCTGGACGGCTTGGGAGCCCTCCTGACGGGCGGCCCGACCCCAGCCGCGCAGGATTCCGGTGGACCTGATCGGCCCGGGGATACGCCGACAACCGACACCGGGACACCTCCGCCCCGTCCTGGTGAGGGGCCGCCGACCACCGACTCGACCAGGGTGGAGAGCGGCCCTGGGGGACCGGACACCGGCTCGACCAGGGAGGGGAGTGTCCCGGGAGACCCGACCACCGACTCGTTCGCGGCGGGGAGCGGACCGGGCGTGCTGGCGAGCGGCCTCGGCACGGCCGTCACCGCAGGGGAGTACACCGAGCCCACACCAGCGCTTCCGGGCGCCGCGAACTTCACCGAAACACACGCGGCGGCAACGGGGTCGGCGACTTCTGCTCACGACGGCCAGGTCGGTTCGGTGGCCCCTGTCCCGCGGGGCCCGATCGCGGACGCCCACCAGGGCGAACCCGATACCGGTGCCGTGGCCTCGATACCGGTTCCGCAGCCGCTGGCCGTGGTCGAGCCGCCACCGGGTGCCATCACCGCCGAGCAGCTCGTCGCGATCATGCCCGACCTGCCTCTGGACCGGGCGCAGGAGTACCTGCCCGCGCTCAATACCGCCATGGCCGAGGGCCAGATCACCACGCCGCCGCGGCAGGCCGCATTCCTGGCACAGCTGGCCCACGAGAGCTGCCAGCTCCGCTACTTCGAAGAGCTGGGCGACGACGACTATTTCAGCCAGTACGACCCGGGGCAGCCGAATACCGCCGCCGGGAACACCGAGCCGGGCGACGGTCCCCGATACCACGGCAGCGGCCCCATCCAGCTGACCGGCCGGGCCAACTACCGGGCGGCGGGCGAGGCGCTGGGCCTCGACCTCGAGGGCAATCCGGAACTCGCGGCCGCTCCGGATATCGGATTCCGGATTGCCCAGTGGTACTGGACCTCCCGCGATATCAATGCCCTCGCCGACATGGGCGATTTCGCCGCCGTCACGCAGGCCGTCAACGGCGGCTACAACGGCCTGGCCGCGCGCGAGGAGTACTTCCGCCGAGCGTTGGCGGTGCTCGGATGAGCGCCCGCGCCGCCCTGGGCGACACCCGCGCGGGGCGGTCGGCGAACATTGCTCGTGCCGATCGATGCGAGTGCCCCGGTGTCTCCGAGCAGCGCGGCAGTATCGCGTCGGGCCGTCGCTCGACCATTGTCCTGGCGGCGTTGATCTGGGCGTTGATCGCATCCGGTTGTGCCGGTGGCATTCCCGGCTCGTCGGCGCCGAAACCCACTGTGGCAGCGGAGAGTAGCGCGGGCGACCGCCCGTTCGTATACCGCACGCGGTCGGAGCTGGTGCTGGCCACGGCACAGCGGGTCATCGCACGACACTCGGGCAACTACATCGATCTCGGGTTCACACACGACGATTCACACGTCTACGCGGTCGACGACACCGGTGAGCTGACCGCGATAGCGGTACCCGGCGGCATCGGCCTACCGCATCGGGTGCCGTGCCGGTGCGAACGGGTCTTCCCGCTGCACGATGCCGTCGTCGGCTGGTGGGAGGGGCCGGATCATTTCGTGCAGGCCGATCTCCGAAGCCCGAATCCCACGGTGCGCACCCCTGTTTCACTGCCGCCGCCGGTTCCTCCCATCGCGCCGGGCAACACGCTGTCGAGCCCGAGGCTGCTCGCCGCCGACGGCCGCACGCTGATCCTCGGCAGGGTGGAGGCACCACCCCGCGTGGCCTGGGGCATCAACCACCTGACCGCCGTGGAAGTGGCCACGGGCACGGCGCGGCCGCTGGGTCGCGTGGACGAAATCAACACCGCCATCGGCACGGCCGCCCTGCGCCCGGACGGTGGAGAGCTGGTGCTGGGCGGCTATGTCCGCGACGGAAACTCCTGTGGCACAGCGCGTCTGGTCCGCATCGAGCTTGCGCAGGGCAGGCTCGAGATCCTCTATCCGCCCGCGCTGACCGGCTGTTCGGAGCTTGTCGACCTGCGCTGGGCCGAGATGGTGCCGACCGCCACGGGCCTGTTCTGGCAGCCGAATTCGCCGGATCGGCTCCTCGCGACGGCCGTCTGGACCGCGCCGGGCGCCCGCTGGGATCGGCACGGCGGCGACGACACGATCCGGCACGCGGCGCTCGCACCGGCGGTCACGCTGGAGATCCGCCGCGTCGCCCCCGGCCGGGTCCATGCCGTTCACAGTGGCGATCTGCTACTGTTCGCCGATTCCGAGATGCGTGTCCTCGACCACGAGGTGGTCGACCTGCGCCTGCCGCGTGCCCGCCCGGAGCCCCTCGGGCCGCGGATGCCGCCGGGCCTGCGGAAGGCGGGTGAAACATGCGATCGGTGGCTACGCTGCGTCCCATGAGAAAAGTGGCGGTTCTGTCGGCCGGTCTGCTGACGCTCGCACTGCTCGCCGGATGCGGCTCGGACAAGCAGGATGCCGCCGACGGACTGTCCAAGAGCGACGGACGCGCGGCGACGGCACCCGCGGCGCCGCTACGCGAGCAGGGGCCGATGAGCCCGAATCGACAGGACGACTCCACGGAGGTGACGGCCGAGCGCAAGGAGGTCGTCACCGGCAGCGTCGACATCACCACCGACGACCCGATCGGCGGCGCCACCGAGGTCGCCGACCGGGTGCGGGCCGCGAACGGACGCGTGGACGCCCGTTCCGAGCAGCCCGGCACCGACACCACCGAACCCCATGCCACGCTGACCGTCCGGCTGCCCGCGGACAAGACCGACGAGTTCATCGAGGGCTTGGGCGGAGTCGGGGAGGTCACCAGCGTCTCCACCCAGCGCGAAGACGTGACCATGCAGTGGCAGGACCTCGACGCGCGGATCAAGGCCCTGCAGGCGTCGGTCGACCGGTTGCGGGCGCTGGTCGCCGGTGCCGCCACCACCGCCGACCTGATCGCCGCCGAGAACGCGCTGTCGAGCCGGCAGGGCGAGCTCGACAGCCTCACCGCCCGCAAGCGCCAGCTGGACGACGAGGTGGCCCTGTCCACCCTCACCATCGAACTCGACACCGACGAGCCGCCGGGGTCGCGGCCCGACAACTACTGGACCCGAATCGTCGACGGCTGGCATGCACTCCTGGACGCCCTGAAGTCGACCGGCGGCGCCATCCCATGGCTCGGCTTCCTGGCAATCCTGGCCGCCCTGGCCTGGGCCATCCGTCGCATCGTACGAGCTCGCCGCCGCCCGGCCCAGGCCCCCGCCCCCGAGCCGCCGAAGCCCGAAAACCCCTCCACCCCAACAGAATCAGCGCCCGCAGAGACTCACGCAGCCAACAGCAGCGCGGACAACGGCACCGAATCTGCCAGCTCCGACGAGCGCGACGAATCGGAGAAACCTGGTGGTGCGGAGTAGGAACACACCATGTCCCCCACGCCTGACAGCGGGCGCCACCTCCCGGTTCAAGCGATCCGAGATCGACGCCTGACCCGCCCCGGTTCACACCGCCCCGGGAAACCCCAGCTGCCGCCACGCCTCGTACACCGCCACCGCCGCGGCATTGGACAGGTTCATCGAGCGCCGACCCGGCAGCATGGGGATGCGCACCTGATCGGTGATGTGGGCGTCGCCGAGCACCTCCTCGGGCAGCCCGGTCGGTTCGGGCCCGAACAGCAGCACGTCTCCCTTGCGGTACGCGATATCGGTATTGCGCGTACCGGCTCGGGTCGTGAACGCGAAAACCCGTTCGGGCCGCAGGGATTCCCATGCGGCGGCGAGGCTGCCGTGCACGGTCACCGACGCCAGATCGTGGTAGTCCAGCCCCGCCCGACGCAGCTTGGGTTCGGACAGGTCGAATCCCAGCGGCTCGATCAGGTGCAGCTGACAGCCGGTGCCGGCCGCCAGCCGGATCGCGTTGCCGGTATTGGGGGGAATCCGAGGCTCGAAGAACACGACATGGAGCACGGCCACCAGCATGCCTCATGCCACATCTGCACCGTGCGACGCGGCAATGTAAGAATCGGGGCGTGACCGAAGCCCCCGCGACTCCCGCGCCGCACCCCAGCCCGGCAGGCCGGTTCTTCCACACCCACCTGCCGATGCTGCTCGTGGTGGCGGTGCTGCTGGTGGCGGTGGTGTTCGTGGCGCAGGATCGCTGGCGTCGCGGCGCGTTCGTGATCGGCGGCGCGACGGTGCTGGCGGCGGCGCTGCGGTTGTCCCTGCCGACCGCCCGGGTGGGCCTGCTCGCGGTCCGCAGCAAGCCGTTCGACGTCGGCGCCTACACCGTGCTGGGCGCCGCCATCATCACGCTGGCCGCCACCATCAACACCCTCGGCGTCGGCTGAGGGCGCCGCGAGCGCCGTCGGCGCCGAGCGGCCGGAGTCAGTCGCGCGCGTGCGCCAGCGCGGGTTCCGGCCGCAGGTCGGCGGTCGGTGGCGGTGCGTCCGCCTCTCGCGACGTCCGGGTCGAACCGACCGTCGCCAGCACCACCAGCCCGATCCCCGCCCACTGCGCGACCCGCAGCTCCTCGCCCAGCAGCAGGAATCCGATGCCCGCGGCCACGGCCGGTTCCGCGCTCATCAGCACGCCGAAGGTCGAGGTGGGCATGCGCCGCAGCGCCTCGAGCTCGACCAGATGCGGGACGAGTGAGGAGAGCACGGCGACACCGAGCGCGCACAGCGGCAGCAGCGGATCGGCCAGCAGCGCACCGGCATCGGCGACCACGAACGGCAGCGCCATCAGCCCGCCGAACGCCATCGCCAGCGCGAGACCGTCGCTGTCGCTGGTGCGTTCGCCCAGCACCGCGCTGCAGGCCACATAGCTGCCCCAGCCGATCCCGGCCGCGACCGCGAACAGCACACCGGTCCACGACACCGGCCCGCCGGACCGCATCAGCAGCACGACACCGGCCCCGGCCAGCACCACCCACATCGCGTCCAGTCGCCGGCGCGAACTCGCCAGCGCGACCGTCAGCGGTCCGAGGAACTCGATGGTGACCGCCATGCCCAGCGGAATGCGGTCGATCGCCGCGTAGAAGCAGAGGTTCATCCCCGCGATGGCCGCGCCGAATCCGGCGATGGCGGGGAGCGCGCGCCGGTCCACGCGCAGGGCGGGCCGCCACACCAGCAGCGCGATGAGCCCAGCGAGCAGCAACCGCACACCGGCGGCGGTGGTGGCGCCGGTCAGCTCGAGCAGGTATTTGGCGACGGCGGAGCCGAGCTGAATGCCGACCATGCTGCCGAGCACCAGCATCGGCGCGGGCACGGTCGCGAACACGCGCGTCGGCAGGGCCCGTAAGGGAAGCTGATCGGCCGAGGTGACGGCCACGAGTACTCCGTTCCGGCGGCACGCCCCACCGACCGGACCTCGCCCGGCGGGGGCAGCCACCACTATGAATTACGTTGTGCTGCAATGGGAACAAAGGGAAATGGTGTACCTCCATACCTCCATTTCCGGTGTTCCTCGCCACTGGTTGCGGGGCGTTCCTCACCACTGTTTCCGGCGCGTCTCACCACTCGTTTCCCGGCGTTCCTCACCACTGGTTTCCGGCGCGTCTCACCACTGGTTTCGGGCGTTCCTCACCACTGTTTCCGGCGCGTCTCACCACTCGTTTCCCGGCGTTCCTCACCACTCGTTCCCGGCGTTCCTCACCACTCGTTCCCGGCGTTCCTCACCACTCGTTTCCCGGCGCCTCACCACTCGTTTCCCGGCGCGTTTTTGGCCGGGATCCTCGTGCGGTCCGGGAGATTCCGGCCAAAAGCACGCCGGAATGCGGAGGCGGAATGAGTGGGTCGGAGGTAGGAGCGGAATGAGTGCGCCGGAGCAGGGCAGGCTGAGTGTGCCGGAAGTACGAGGCGGGGAGGAATGAATACCCGCACCGTGCGGACGGCTCAGACCGGGCCCGGCTCCGGCACGTTACGAGGAACGAAATGCCTTGCGGCCGCGAGGTATTCGCGCGGCGGCCGAGGCTCAGTGCAACCGTGTCCCACGGGGTAACCGTATCTCACGAAGGAAAAGGTAGATAGCCAGAGCAACGGTTTGTTAACGGGCTCATTGCTGAATAGCGTTCACCGCGTGGCGGATTGCCTCGCGGGCTGTGATCCCCGGCATCGCGGCGCGGCGCCGGGCATGACGCTCAGCGCCCGGCTCGCCCCGATCGCACCAGCTCCATCGTCTCCGTCAGCAGCTTGCCGACCGCCTCGGTCTCGGTGAGGAAGCCGTCGTGCCCGTCGCGCGAGTGCACGATCTCGAGACCCTTGCAGCCGGGCAGCAGATCGGCCAGCTCCTGCTGGGTGCGCAGCGGGTAGAGCCGGTCGGAGTCGACGCCGCCGACGATGCACGGCACGGGGGTGGCGGACAGCGCCGCCTCGATCCCGCCGCGCCCGCGGCCCACGTCGTGCCGGTTCATCGCCTCGGTCAGCAGCACGTAGGTGGCGGCGTCGAAGCGCCCCACCAGCTTCTTCGCCTGATACTCCAGGTAGCTCTGCACCGCGTAGCGGCCGCCGTCGCGGGGGTCCTCGTCGCCCTGCGCATGGTTCTCGAAGCGGTGGTCCAGCTCGAATTCGGTGCGATAGCTCAGGTGCGCGATGCGGCGCGCGATCCCCAGCCCGGCGGTCGGCGCCCGTCCGGTGCCGTGATAGTTGCCGCCCTGCCAGTCCGGATCGGCCCGGATGGCCGCGATCTGGGTGGTCTGGGTGCCGATCTGATCGGCGGTGGCGCGCGCGCCGACGGCCAGCACCAGCGCGGCCTCCACCCGCTGCGGATGACCGGCCATCCACTCCAGCACCCGCATGCCGCCCATGGACCCGCCGACGACCGCGGCGAGCCGCTCGATGCCCAGCAGGTCGCACAGCGCCACCTCGGCGGTCACCTGGTCGCGAATCGAGATCTCGGGAAACCGTGCGCCCCAAGGCTTTCCGTCGGGGGCGGGGGAGGAGGGCCCGGTGCTGCCCTTACAGCCGCCGAGCACATTGGTGGCGATCACGCACCATTCGTCGGTGTCCAGCGCGGCGCCCGGACCCACGATGCCGTCCCACCAGCCCGGCAGCGAATGCAGTTCGTCGGGCCCGCCGACCACGTGTGAATCCCCGGTGAGCGCGTGCTCGACCAGCACGATGTTGTCCAGCGCGGGCGACAGCTCGCCCCAGCGCTGCACGGCCAGCTCGACGTCGGGAACCACCGCGCCGCTCTCGAGCCGCACGCCTCCGATGGCGATGGTGCCGAGTCGTCCATCAGGGAGTGGCAGCAGCTGTGCCGCGACGGCCGCGGTGCTCGGTTCGACGCCCACGGTCACCGTGCCGCCTGCTTCCCGGGCGCCGCGGGCACCGGGTGGATGACAAGGGAACGCACATCCCCGATGTTATCGGCACGTCCGTGCAACTCTGACGGGTCCGTGCACTTCGCGGACGCGGTCGGGTCGCTCATGTTCTACTCCAGAATGTCGCGCTTGCCCTCGGCTCTCGAGGGCCGGGTCATCACCCGGAGCACCCCACCGCAACTGGAGGGTTGCCGGCCAGCAAGCCGGGGCTTCGCGCTGGCACTCATGACCTGATTTGGATGGTAACCGATCACCCGCGGGACGGGCCAGGGGAGGGTCGGCGCTCCCGCGCCTGTCTGATTACTCACAGCGCGATCTCTCAATGGGACGGCCCCTGGAAGTGAGACCCAGCGCACCAGTACGCTTGTCTTGTTTAGACCTCGAGTCCCCGTGGACAACACGGGGCGTATACGTTGTCTGTTGAACAGCTAGGGTCCGCTCACAAGCGTGTTCACCTGGCCGTGCAATGGGAGCACCTTCCTAGGAGGACACGAAGATCCATGTCCAAGATCAAGGTTGAAGGTACCGTCGTCGAACTCGATGGCGACGAGATGACCCGGATCATCTGGCAGTTCATCAAGGACAAGCTGGTCCACCCGTACCTCGACATCAATCTCGAGTATTACGACCTCGGTATCGAGTATCGGGACAAGACCGACGATCAGGTGACCGTCGACGCCGCCAATGCCATCAAGAAGCACGGCGTCGGCGTCAAATGCGCCACCATCACCCCCGATGAGGCGAGGGTCGAGGAGTTCGGCCTGAAGAAGATGTGGCGGTCGCCCAACGGCACCATCCGCAACATTCTGGGCGGCACGATCTTCCGCGCCCCGATCATCATCTCCAACGTGCCGCGCCTGGTTCCGGGCTGGACGAAGCCCATCATCATCGGCCGCCACGCGTTCGGTGACCAGTACCGCGCCACCGACTTCAAGGTGCACCAGGCGGGCACCGTCACGATCCAGTTCACCCCGGAGGACGGCAGCGAGCCGATCGTCCACGAGGTCGTGAAGATGCCCGAGGACGGCGGCGTCGTCATGGGCATGTACAACTTCAAGAAGTCCATCGAGGACTTCGCGCGGGCCTCGCTGAACTACGGCCTGCAGCAGAACTACCCGGTCTACATGTCGACCAAGAACACGATCCTGAAGGCCTACGACGGCATGTTCAAGGACACGTTCCAGGAGATCTACGAGACCGAGTTCAAGGAGGAGTTCGACGCCGCGGGCCTGACCTACGAGCACCGGCTGATCGACGACATGGTCGCCTCCGCGCTGAAGTGGGAGGGCGGCTACGTCTGGGCCTGCAAGAACTACGACGGCGACGTGCAGTCCGACACCGTGGCGCAGGGCTTCGGCTCGCTGGGCCTGATGACCTCGGTGCTGCTGACCCCGGACGGCAAGACCTGTGAGGCGGAGGCCGCGCACGGCACCGTCACCCGGCACTTCCGTCAGCACCAGCAGGGCAAGCCGACCTCCACCAACCCGATCGCCTCGATCTTCGCGTGGACCCGCGGCATCGCCCATCGCGGCAAGCTGGACAACACCCCCGAGGTGATCGGCTTCGCGCAGACCCTCGAGGATGTCGTCATCAAGACCGTCGAGGACGGCCAGATGACCAAGGACCTGGCGCTGCTGGTCGGCGGCGACCAGGGCTACCTGACCACCGAGGAGTTCCTCGGCGTCCTCGACGCCAACCTGGCCCGCGAACTCCGCTAGCCGAGGTCGAACGCACGGGCACCCGCCCCACCGTTCCGGTGGCCGCGGGTGCCCGACTTGTCTGCGCTCGGGCATGCGAGTGGTGGGGGGTAGGGTGATGTCGGTGACAGGGGGCTTCGGTGGGGGGCTCGGGTGGGATGGCTGTCTCGTTGAAAGCGTTTGCGCGGCAGCATCGTTCGGGTTCGGTGCCGAAGTTGTGCGGATCGACCGGCAAGAGGGTGATACCGACAATTCGGCGCGGTGAGTGAGATCACGTTTGATCGGGGATGCGCGGGCGTTCGCCGCCGTGTTGCGCTGGGGCGTGGCCTCCGTACTCGGGCCCGCCGCGGCCTCCTCCCAGACCTCGTCCACCTCCTCGACGCCGCCTCCGCGCGGCACCGCCGACGTACCCGTAACCGGCATCCCCGTCGTCGATCTTCCCGAGCGGCGCGGGTGGCACCTCCCCGCGATGCTGGCGCTGGCGCTCGGCGGCTTCGGCATCGGCACCACCGAATTCGTCACCATGGGTTTGCTGCCGGATATCGCGCAGGCCATGGGTGAGTCCGAACCGACGGCCGGGCACGCCGTGTCCGCGTACGCGCTCGGGGTCGTGGTGGGCGCGCCCGTCATCGCCGCGCTGTGCGCCCGGATGCCGCGCAAGAAGCTGCTGATCGCCCTGATGGTGGCGTTCACCGTGGGCAACGTCGCGACGGTGCTGGCGCCCTCCTTCGGCGCGCTGATCGCCGCGCGGTTCGTCTCGGGCCTGCCGCACGGCGCCTACTTCGGCGTGGCATCGCTGGCCGCCGCGACACTCGCGCCGGTGGGACAGCGGGCCAAAGCGGTTGCCGCCGTTATGCTGGGCCTGAGCGCCGCCAATGTCGTCGGCGTTCCCGCCGCCACCTGGCTGGGCCAGCATCTGGGCTGGCGCGATGCCTACGTGGTGGTCGCGGTCATCGGCCTGGCGACGGTGCTCGCCATCGCGAAGTTCGTCCCGGAACTCACCGGAATCCGCGTCACCGATCCGCGCACGGAACTCGGTGCGCT
Organism: Nocardia wallacei; assembly: GCF_029869545.1. Lineage (GTDB taxonomy): Bacteria > Actinomycetota > Actinomycetes > Mycobacteriales > Mycobacteriaceae > Nocardia > Nocardia wallacei_A. Next base: position 35,203 of record NZ_JARWQD010000313.1, read on the forward strand.
GCGCCGCTCCCAGGTGCTGCTGACGCTGCTGGTCGGCGCGGTCGGGTTCGGCGGAATGTTCGCCGTCTACACCTACATCACCACCACCCTCACCGATGTGGCGGGCATGCCGGTGGGCCTGGTGCCGATCGTGCTGGCGCTGTTCGGCCTCGGCATGATCGCCGGGAACATTCTCGGCGGGGTGCTGGCCGATCGCGGAGTGGACGGTGCCGTCTTCGCGGCGCTGGTGTCGATGGTCGTGATTCTCGCCGGATTCGTTGCGGCCGCGCACAATCCGTTCACCGCCGGTGCCGGTGCCTTCCTGGTCGGCGCCTCGGGTGCGGCGCTGGCCCCCGGACTGCAAACCCGGCTGATGGATGTCGCGCACGACGCCCAGACGCTCGCCGCGGCCCTCAACCATGCCGCCCTGAACATCGCCAACGCCGGTGGTGCCTGGCTGGGCGGGCTGGTGATCGCGGCGGGCCTCGGCTACACCGCTCCGGCGGTCGTCGGCGCCGGGCTGGCCGTCGCTGGCGTGCTGCTGTTCACCGTGACCGTGTGGCTCGCGCGGCGCGCGGCGGCCTGACGTTCGCGGGGTTCCTTTCTTTTCCAGTGACCAATAGTGATCTGGTACACATCCGCCATCCATTTTGGGGGCTTAGAACAAACCTGGAGTTTGTTAATATCGTCGGCGTATCCGCGGATATCAAAATCAGACCGTGCTGGCGACAAGGGTGTCTTCGCTCGGGAGACGGTCGATCCCGATCAATCAATCGAACGAGCGATTGCTGTGGCCTTACTTTGGGGAGGAAGCATGCACGGCAGGGAACAGATTGGTAAACCGGAGGGATCGATCTTCCGGATGAGAATTCACAATCACGACACCGCCCCCGCGGAGCGCCTCGACCACTGGAACGAACTGACCGGACTCACCCGCTACGGCTCCGCCGGAATGCCCGAGATTCGCGGCGAGCGGACCTTCGCCGCGGACTACACCGGCAGCTGGTTCGGCGATACCGGAGTCGTCGCGGGCGAGATGGACGGCGGCGTGTTCGTCATGGATCGGGGGCGGACCGAGGCCGTCGACTCGGGGCGGGTGCAGCTGATGCTCACGGGGAACACGCCGCACCTGGTCGACCTCGGCTCGGACCGCCGCGAGATTCCGCCGCGCTCGGTGATCCTGCAGTTCAACAGCCGCCCGCGCACCACGCTGCGCCCCGCCCACGACCACATGCTGTTCGTCGACATCGATGCCGCGCGGTTGACCGTCGCCCCCGAGATCCTGCGGCGGGCCTGTTTCACGGCGCTTCCGGTCGACACGGGGCTGGTCGAGCTGTTCGCGCAGGCGGCGATGCGCCTGCTGGCCGGGCCGCGGCACGACCCGCAGGCCGCGGGCAACTTCCTGGTGAGCCTGGTCGATCTGGTGGTCCGCAACGCCTTCTCCGACGAGCTCGCGCTGACCGAGACGATGCCCGCGCGCCGGGTGCAGGCGCTGCGCGTGATGCAGGACAATCTGTCCAATGCGGAATTCAGCGCCGAGAATCTGGCCGCCGCGCTGAATATTTCGCGGCGCAGCCTCTTCCAGCTGTTCGACGACGGCGATCCGCCGATGTCGGTGCTGCGGCGGATGCGTACCGCGTTCGCGAAGGATATTTTGTCCGATCCGGCGCAGGACATATTGACAATGGACCAGATCGCGAAGATGTGCGGATTTCGTACCGCGCGCGGTCTGGGTATCGCATTCCAGCGAGAATTCGGCCGCGCCCCGAGCGACTATCGCCGCATCCGTCCGGCGGCGGTACCGGACGGTTCGAGGTCGGGCCGGATGTCTCGGTGTACGGCAATTGCGCGAGCTGACGCCCGGTCAGGACAGCTGACTCAAGGGCACCAGGGCGGTGGCGGCGAATCCGGTCAGCGCGACGCCCGTGCGGATCGCGTGGTACCGCCGCCATTTGTCGCGGGCACCCGCCCAGCCGTCCGGGAAGTCCGGTCCGGCCCAGCGATCGGCCTGGACGTTCAGCGGCACGAGCACGGCCAGCGTCAGGACGATGGTGGTCAGCAGCGCGGCCAGGGCGACGACGCTGCCGGTCACCGCCAGCGGCGGCCCGCCGAGGCCGAGCAGCAGCACCATGGTCGCCGAGCCGAGGCCGACGGCGAAGACGGCGGGCATCAAGCGACCGTAGTCGCGATTGACGGCCTGCCAATACTCCACGTAGGCGGGCGGGCTGAGCCGCGCCAGGCTGGGATTGGCGGCGATCCCGAACGAGAGCCCCGCGAACAGCCCGGATGTCAACAGTGACAGCGCAATCGACACGGTGTACACGGCCCACCCCGTTTCCCACGACATCGACTCGGATCTCAGCTCCGGGACTCGCCGCGGCGCGCGCCCGAAACGTACACGGCGGCAACGGCATACAGGACGGCGCCGATACCGGCCGACACGCCCATGCTGGGCAGGCCGTTGACCAGTCCGATCACCGCGTCGCCGAGTTGGACGATACCGGACACGACGAGTATCGGGGTGGGATCGACGCGGTCGCGGCGCACGATGACATACAGCGCCGCCAGCCCGAGCGGGATGTTGCGGACCGCGATGAGGGCACCGAAGAACTGCACCCCCGAGGTGACGGCGTCCTCGGGCGGCAGCATGTTCGACTGCGCGAACAGGCCGATGAATCCGAAGGCGGCGACGACGATGCTGAAGACGCCGGACAGTGCCAGCGTCACCCGGGCGGCGACGGGATATGCCTGCTGCCGGGTACCGGAAAGCGAAACCATGACTGACTCCTTGTCGGTCGATGAGCGAGCGAGGTCAGGCGCGCGTTGCCGCGGGCAACTCGGCGCCGGGTACGGACGTGTTCTCGATTGCGGCGGTGGCCGCGATCTCGGGCTCGGCGTGGGTGCGGCGGCGGATCAGCACGACGGTGACCACCGCCCCGGCGAGCCCGGCCAGCCCGGCCGTGTGCAGGGTGACGTTGAGGCCGGAGGCGAATGCGGCGTGGATGGCCTCGGCCAGCGCAGCGCGCTGCGCCTCTGGGGCCTGCGCCACGATCTGACCGCCGCCGCCGGAGGCGATCGTGCGCGACAACTCGCCCGTGTCGCCGCCGATGCCGCGGTCGCTCAGCACCTGGGCCGCCCGGCTCTGGAATACGGTGCCCAGCACCGCGATTCCGAATACCAGTCCCAGCTGCCGCGCGGTGTTGACCGCGCCCGCGGCCATGCCGCCGCGCTCCACCGGGACCGTCGACATCGCGCTCGACACCAGGATCGGGGTGGCCAGTCCGACGCCGCAGCCCGTGATGACCAACCCGGCCTGCAGCCGGAGCCAGCTCGAATCGGGTGTCAGGATGCCTTGTGCCGCAGCGCCGATGGCGATCAGCACGAGTCCGCCGCCGATGATCCAGCGCGGATTCGAATCATGCAGGTTCCGCCCGATCGCCCCGCTGACCACGAATCCGGCCAGCGCCAGCGCGACCGCTCCGGCCAGCCCCGCGGAGATCGGGCTCATGCCGCGATCGTCCTGCAGCCACAGCGCGGTGTAGAGCAGGTACCCGAACGCGGCGAAGTTCAGCAGTCCGGAACCGAGCAGGATCCCGGCGAACTCGCGGTTGCGCAGCAGTCGCAGCTCCAGGATCGGCTGCGGGACAACCATTTCCGCCACCACGAAACCGGCCAGCGCGACCGCCGCCACCGCGAACGAGCCGAGCACCAGCGCATCGGACCAGCCGCGCGGGCCCGCCTCGATGAGCCCGTAGGTGAGCGCGGCCGCCGCCAGGGTGAAGGTCGCGATGCCCGCGACGTCGAGCCTGCGCTGCCGGTCGCCGCCCGCATTCGTGAAGGCGCGCAACGACAGCGCGATGGCCAGCACGGTGATCGGGACGTTGACGAAGAACACCCACTGCCACGACAGCCACTCGGTGAGTACCCCGCCGAGTACCGGGCCGACCGCACCCGCGGCACCGGCCGTGGCGCCCCAGACGCCGAAGGCGATTCCGCGGTCCTTACCGGTGGTGTAGGCGGCGTTGAGCAGCGCGATGCTGGTGGCCAGCATGGCCGCGCCGCCGATGCCCTGCACCGCCCGGGCGCCGACGACCACCTGCAGATTCGTCCCGAGTCCGGCGACCAGGGACGCGATCGCGAAGACCGCCAAGCCGTAGACGTAAATCCGGACGTGCCCGAGGCGGTCGGCGAGCCCGCCCGCGCCGAGCAGTACGGCGCCGAGCGCCAGCGCGTAGGCGTTGACCACCCATTGCAGATCGGCCAGCCCGGCATCGAGATCGGCGGCCATCTGCGGGATAGCGACGTTGACGATGGTCACGTCGATCAGCAACATCAGTGTGCCCAGCGCCACGGCGCCGAGCGGAACCCATTTCCGCATCTCAGTTCCTTCGAATGGGATTGTGCCCGTGACGTCGTTGTCGTCGCCCATGCTGGCAGCGCCGCCGAGCCGTTGACAGGTTCCGGCCTCAGAATGAGGATTAGTTCCATGAACCCCATAGATCTGGGAAATTTCATCGCGATCGACGAGCTGGATATGAAGATCATCCAATGCCTGTCGATCTATCACCGTGCCCCGGTGACGGTGTTGTCCCAGGTCCTGGGCGCGTCCGAGCAGACGATCGGCCGCCGCTACCGCCGCCTGGTCTCGGAGGGGATCCTGCGCATCAGCGGGCTCGTCGGCGGCGACGACACCGCGCAGAGCACCTGGACGCTGCGGCTGCGGTGCAGCGCGCAGTCGGCCGACCAGATCTGCGCCACGCTGGCCCGCCGCGCCGATGTGTCGTGGGTGTCGATCGCGGCGGGTGGCTCGGAGATCATCTGCAACATCCACTGCCGCACGATGCAGGACCGCGAATCGCTGCTGCTGAATCGTTTGCCGAAAACCCGTGCGGTGGACCGGGTTTACGCGCACGAATGGATCCACCGCTTCGCCAAGACGAAGGGCGCCGACTGGCAGGCGTACGGCGACTATCTCACCGACGAGCAGTTCGGCGACTTGTCCGCGCAGATACCGGCGCGGCCGCGGACCGCGCCGCGCGGGCGGACCGAGGTGCTGCCCGAGGATCTGCCGATGCTGAATCTGCTTGCGGCGGACGGCCGGACCAGCGTGGCGCGCCTGGCGCAGGCCACGCGGCAGTCGCACGGGCGTACCGCGCGCCGGTTGGATGCCCTGATGGAGAGCGGAACCCTGGTCTTCGACATCGATCTCGCTTACGAGCTGCTGGGCTTCCGCTCGCTGGCCTACCTCTGGCTGACAGTGCACCCGCAGCACCTCGCCGAGGCGGGCCAGCTGCTGGCCGACCAGCCCGAGGTCCCCTTCGTCGTCGCGATCACCGGCACCGCCAACCTCCTGGCCTCGGTGGTCTGCCGCACCGCCGAGGACCTGTACGCCTTCATCACCACGAAAGTCCGCCTCCTGGAAGGACTTACGATGGTCGAGACCTCCCCGGTAATTCGCACGGTCAAGCAGGCGGGCGCGCTCCGCAACGGCCTGCGCCTAGCGGTCGCGTCGGGGTCGCCGGTGGAATCTTCCTGAGGCTCAGACTATTTCGGCTAGGACGGTGCCCTGCGTGACGGCGCCACCGGTCTCCATCGCGAGGCCGGTGATGGTGCCGGATTTGTGGGCGGTAACGGGGTTTTCCATTTTCATGGCCTCGAGGACGGCGATCAGGTCGCCCGCCTCGACGGGCTGCCCTTCCTCGACGGCGACCTTGACGACGGTGCCCTGCATGGGTGCGGTGACCGCGTTGCCGGAGGCGGTGCGGGGGCCGGATCTGGTGCGGGACTTGGGTTTCATGCGGACGACGCCGTTGGTGCCGGTGGGCGCGGCGCGGGCGGTCAGTTCGCTCGGCAGTGAGACCTCCAGGCGTCGTCCGCCGACCTCGACGACCATCGTGCGGCGTGGTTCGGACTCGTCGTCTTCGATGGGCTGCCCGCCGGTGTAGGGCGGGATCGGGTTGTCCCACTCGTTCTCGATCCACTTGGTGTAGACATCGAACTTCGCCCCGTCACCCACGAACGCCGGGTTCTCGACGATGTGGCGGTGGAACGGGATGACCGTGGCCAGGCCCTCGACCTCGTACTCCGCCAACGCCCGCCGCGCACGCTCCAGGGCCTGGGTGCGGTTCTCACCGGTCACGATCAACTTGGCCAGCATCGAATCGAACTGCCCACCAATCACACTCCCGGCAACCACACCCGAATCCACACGCACACCCGGCCCGGTCGGCTCCTTGTACACCGTCACCGGCCCCGGAGCGGGCAGGAAATTCCGGCCCGTATCCTCACCATTGATCCGGAACTCGAACGAATGCCCCCGCGGGGTCGGATCCTCGGTAATCGACAACTCGTGACCCTCAGCGATCCGGAACTGCCACCGCACCAAATCCAAACCCGAGGTCTCCTCGGTGACCGGATGCTCCACCTGGAGACGGGTGTTCACCTCGAGGAACGACACCGTCTCGCCCTGTACCAGGTATTCGACGGTGCCCGCGCCGTAGTACCCGGCCTCACGGCAGATCCGCTTCGCCGACTCATGAATCTTGCCGCGCACCTCATCGGACAAAAACGGCGCCGGAGCCTCCTCGACCAACTTCTGGAACCGCCGCTGCAACGAACAATCCCGCGTCCCCGCCACGATCACATTGCCGTGCTGATCGGCCAGCACCTGCGCCTCCACATGACGCGCCTTGTCCAGATACTGCTCCACGAAACACTCGCCGCGCCCGAACGCCGCGGTGGCCTCCCGCGTCGCGGACTCGAACAACTCCGGAATCTCCTCGATCGTGTGCGCGACCTTCATCCCACGCCCACCACCACCGAACGCGGCCTTGATCGCCACCGGCACCCCATAGGTCCGCGCGAACTCCACAACCTCGGTCGCGTCCTTGACCGGATCCTTCGTCCCCGCCGCCATCGGCGCGGACGCCCGCTCAGCGATATGCCGCGCGGTCACCTTGTCCCCGAGATCGCGAATCGACCGCGGCGACGGACCGATCCAAATCAACCCCGCATCCAACACCGCCTGCGCGAAATCGGCGTTCTCCGACAAGAACCCATACCCCGGATGAACAGCATCCGCACCCGACTTCCGAGCCGCATCCAAAATCTTGTCGAACACCAGATACGACTCCGCCGACGTCTGCCCACCCAACGCGAACGCCTCATCCGCAAGCCGCACAAACGGCGCCTCCGCATCCGGCTCCGCATACACCGCGACACTCCCGATACCGGCATCCTGAGCGGCCCGGATCACACGCACCGCGATCTCGCCCCGGTTCGCTACCAATACTTTTCGCACGGCCGACCTCCTAGTCCGCGGCGGTCAGGCCGCTCGGCACCAGCTGTTCGCGGTGAGGAAAACGGTACGCCGCTGCGGCCGCAGCCACAGCGCGGGCGCGGGACGCAGCACCGGCGCCAAGGGCTCCGCGGTCGCCAGCAGCAACGCCGTGACCAGCGCGGCGATCTCTTCATCGTCGGGATTGCCCTTCTCGATCCGGATCCCGATTCCGTTGTCGTTCACAATGTCTCCGTTCGTCGACGATCACAGCGGCGGATTGCCGTGCTTGCGCAGCGGGAGGTCCGCGTGTTTCGAGCGCAGCATCGCCAGGCCGCGGATCAGCGCCGACCGGGTCCGGGCCGGGTCGATCACCTCGTCCACGAGGCCCCGCTCGGCCGCGTAGTAGGGATGGATGAGTTCGGACCGGTACTCGCGAATTCGCTCGTCCCGCACCGCTTCCGGATCCTCGGCGCCCGCGATCTCGCGGCGGCACACGACCTCCACCGCACCCTCGGCGCCCATGACGGCGATCTCATTGGTCGGCCAGGCCAGCGCCAGGTCCGCACCGATGGACCGGGAGTCCATCACGATGTAGGCCCCGCCGAATGCCTTGCGCAGCACCACCGATATCCGCGGCACCGTCGCATTGCAGTACGCCGACAGCAATTTGGCGCCGTGCCGGATGATGCCGCCGTGCTCCTGCCCGACGCCAGGGAGAAATCCGGGCACGTCGACCAGCGTCACGATCGCGATATTGAAGCAGTCGCAGGTCTGCACGAAGCGCGCGGCCTTCTCGGCGGCGGCGATATCGAGCGCACCGGCCAGCGAATTCGGCTGGCTGGCAACGATTCCCACTACATGCCCGTCGAGCCGCGCCAGCACACAGACCACATTGGCGGCCCACTGCTCCTGCACCTCGAAGAAGACCCCGTCGTCGACGATCTCCTCGATCACCGCGCGCATGTCGTAGGGCCGGTTGCCGTCGGCGGGAACCAGGTCGTACAGCGCCTCGCTGCGCCGGTCGGCGGGATCCGAACACGGTGCGACGGGCGGCTGTTCGTGATTGTTGGCGGGCAGCATCGACAGCAGCAGCCGCACGTCGTGCAGGCAGGTCTGCTCGTCGTCGTAGGCGAAATGCGCCACCCCCGAATGCTGCGCGTGCACATCGGCGCCGCCGAGCTGCTCCATGGTGACCCGCTCCCCGGTGACCGTGGCGACCACATCCGGCCCGGTGAGGAACATCTGCGCGATCCCGCGCACCATGAACACGAAATCGGTCAGCGCCGGGCTGTAGGCCGCACCGCCCGCGCACGGCCCCAGCATCACGCTGATCTGCGGAATCACCCCGGAGGACCGGGCATTGCGGCGGAAGATCCCGCCGAACCCGGCCAGTGCGGAGACGCCCTCCTGGATCCGCGCGCCCGCACTGTCGTTGAGCGCCACCAGCGGCGCACCGGTCGCCGCCGCCAAATCCATGACCTTGTGGATCTTTTCGGCATGGGCCTCGCCGAGCGCGCCGCCGAGAATGCGGAAATCCTGGGCGTAGACGAAAACGGTGCGCCCGAAGACCGTGCCCCATCCGGTCACCACGCCGTCGGTGTGCGGGCGGCGCCCGGCCATCCCGAACCCGGTCCCGAGCCCGCGCCGCAGCGATTCGACCTCGGTGAAAGATCCCTTGTCCAGCAGCATGTCGATGCGCTCGCGCGCGGTCGCCTTGCCCTGGTCGTGCTGGCGGGCGCTGGCCGCGGTGGTATTGCTCTGCACCGACCGCTGCAGGTCGGTGAGTTCGGCGACGGTTCGGTACACGACGTCTCCTCTGTCTCTCAGCTTTTCAGGTAGGTGTCGAAGAACTCGAACACCCGCCGCCACGCGTCCTCGGCCGCCTGCCGCTGGTAGCCGAAGCCGGTGACGCGCAGCAGCGGGGTCATCGGCCCGGCGTTCCAGTGGTTGGCGAAGCCGTGCCCGACGCCGGGATAGGTCTTCACGTCGTGGGGAACATCGTTGTGGGACAACGCTTCGGACAGCTTGTCCCCGGCGCCCAGCAGCGAGGGGTCGCGCCTGCCGTAGCTGCCGACCACGGGGCAGCTGCCGCGCAGCGTCTCGTTCATATCCTTGGGCAGGTTGCCGTAGAACGGCGCGGACGCGTCGAATCCGTCGGTGGCGGTGGCGAGTGCGAACCCGCCGCCGATGCAGAAACCGACCACGCCGATGCGCCCCGTGCAGTCGGGCTGCCCCTTCAGGAATTCGCGGGCCGCGGTGATGCGGTCGAAGGTGGTGCCCTGCCCGCGATTGAAGTCGCGGAACATCCCGACCAGGCAGCGGGGCCCGCTGCCGTCGAACAGCCGGGGTGCCGCGGCCAGATATCCGGCCTCGGCGATGGTGCGGGTGATCGTGCGGACGTCGTCGTTGAGTCCCATGACGTCGTGCACCACGACCACGCCCGGCCAGGGGCCGGAACCCTCGGGCCGGACGAGTTCGGCGTCGATGCCGCCGGTGGGGGAGTCGATCCGGGTCTGGTTCATTGCGCTGCTCCTCGTGCGATATCGGCTCGTGCGATGTCGGACAGTGCGGATCGGTCGACCTTGCCGTTGGGCAGGCGTGGCAGCCGGTCCACCAGTTCGATCGAGTTCAATTGTGCTGCTTCGGAATAGGTGTCGCGCAGCTCTTCGAGCAGGCCGGAGGACCCCTGCGCGGCGTTGACGAATCCGGCCAGGCGCACCGCCGCGCCGTCATGGACCCCGACCACCTCGCATTCTTCGACACCCGGATGCGATTCCAGCGCGCGCCGCACCGCCGAGGGGGAGATCACCTCGCCGTCGCGGTGCACCAGATCCCGGATCCGATCGGTGACCGTGAGCAGGCCGTCGGCGCCGAGGCTGCCGTAATCGCCGGTCGCGAACCAGGTTCCGGGGGCGCTGTGCAGCGCGGCGCCGTCGTAGTAGCCGAGCATGATGGCGGGTCCGCTCGCCCAGATCTGCCCGGGTGTTCCGGTGGGAACCGGGTCGGGTGTGGCGCTGTCCAGCGGCGCGATCCGCACCGAGACACCGCCGACGGCGGTGCCGACGGACCCGATGCGCTCGGCGCCCGCCCGCTCGGTGCTGATCAGCGACGTCGTTTCGGTCAGGCCGTAGCCCTGCCAGCAGGGCAGCCTCAGCGTGGACCGGATCCGCGCATTGGCCCGCGCCGACAGCGCGGTGCTGCCGGATCCGATCATGGTCAGGTGCCGGATCGGGGCATCGCCGAACCGCGGGTCCGCGGCGAGTTGCTCGAGCCGCACCGGCAGCGAATACAGGTGGGTGGCGCGCAGCTGATCGGCGACGATCACGGACTCCCAGACATCGCGATGCCCCGCGAGCACCTGCCGGGCACCCACCCGGATCGACGCGTTCATATGCATCGGGTAGTAGATGGGACGGCTGTGGGCGACCCCGCCGCTGTCGGCGAGACCGTGTGCGGCGGAAAGCTGTTCGGCATTGGCGCGAATATTGGCGTGGCTGTAGCAGACCGCCTTCGCCGGACCGGTGGAGCCGCTGGTGAACATCAGCGCGGCGGCGTCGTCGGGTAATCCCGCCGTGTGGTCGAATCCGGTGCGCACCAGCCAGCCCGCGTCGAGCCGAATCGACTCGCGCAGCAGGCTTTTGAGCCGTTCGTGCCCCAGGGCCTTGTCGAGGAATCCCTCGAAGCCTCGCTCGGAGACCAGCACCGCGGCCAGTGCCGACAACTCCAGCACATGCGCGAGCGCCGGTGCCGGTAGCAGCGGATTGATCGGCGCGACAATGTTTTCGCTGCGAATGCCGCCGTAGTAGAAGGCGGGGAAGACCGGATCGAGGTCGGCGACGATGCCGACCACCCGGCGCGATCCCACCTTGTCCCGCAGCGTCCGAGCCACCGCATCGGCCAGATCGTCGAGCGCGGCGAAGGTGAGCACGGCCACGTCGGTTTGCACCGCCGTGCGCGGTCCGTGGCTGCGTGCCGCCTCGGAGAGCAGCTCGTCCACGGTGCCGGGCGTGCTGTCCGGCGCCGGGGGTGTTGTCGCACCGGTGATCTCGATTGTGCTGTCGCTGTGCATCTTTCGTCTCCGTATCAGGCGGCGCAGTGCGGCAGGGTGCCGCCGTTGAAGGTGACCATCTCGCCGAAGACGGACACCACGTCCAGGGCCTCACCCAGCGCGCCGCCACGCAGTTCGGCATAGGCGCGATGGACGTTGCCGACCAGGCGTTCCGGATCGCGCCACCCCGAGAACTCGGCGCCCGGGCCCGCGTGCCGGGCGACGTCGAGCGGGCACTGGCCCGCCCGGAACCCCACCGCGGCAATCGATCCCACCCAGTCCAGGTAGCGCGCGGTCGCCCCGAGCAGTTCGGGCCCGGCGATCGGTCCGTGCCCGGGCACGATCACGCGCGGCCGCAGCTCCCGCATGGCCTCGACCGCGCGCCGCATCCCGTCCAGCGAGCCCATCAGGAAGAACGGTGTGCACCCGGACATCAGCAGATCCCCGCTGAACAGCACCCGCTCCCGCGGCAGCCACACCGCGGTGTCGCCGCGGGTGTGCGCCGGACCGAGATGGATCAATTCGATCTCCCGGTCGCCGTCGTGCAGCGTGAGCCGGCTGTCGAAGGTGACCTCCGGCAACCGCACCCACACCTCACCCCACTCGACCTGCGGCCACAGCCCCGTCAGGGCGGTGCCGTTCTCGGCGATCTCGTCCCGGGTGCACCGCTGCGCCACGATGCGCGTGCGGTCCGGGAACAAGCAGTTGCCGAAGACGTGGTCGCCGTGGAAATGGGTATTCACCAGGTCGGTGATCGGCGCGGCTCCCAACTCGGAGATCGCGGCCAGCTGCGCCCGCGTGCGCGCCTCGGTGGCGCAGGTGTCGATCACGGTGGTGCCGTGCGTCCCCGCGACCACCCCGCAGTTGTTGACGCACCACCCCGAATGCTCCTGCAGGTAGGCGAATACGCTGGGAGCGAGCTCCACCATGGTGGGAGCCGCGGGCAGTCCGGCCGTGGCGAGTTCGGTCACGGGTGCTCGCTCTCCAGGCGCTGCTTGGCGATGCGCATCGTCGACATACTGTTGGCGCTCAACGCATCTCGCGCCTTGTCCAGATTCGGTCCCTGCGGCTCGGCGGTGGCGTGCTCGGGCCGCAACCGGATGGTGTGCGACGAGGTCAGCACGGCATCGCCGCCGGAGGCGTCGATGCTCCAGCTGCCCAGGTGCAGATCCAGCAGCGGCGGCAGGTTCAGCTGCTTGTATTCGATACGGCTGTGCCCGTCGGTGATCCGGATCGACATGGTGTCGTGCTCGCCCACGCTGGAGCGGGTGGTCATCGTCAGCGCGTGCACACCGGTCCCGTACTCGCGCACGTCGATCGCCCGCACATGCGGTAGCACCTCGGTCCAGCACCGTGCGTCCCAGATGAATTCGTGCACGGCCTTCGGATCGGCGGCGATCCGGATCGAGTCGGAGAACGTCCGCACCTCGGCGGTCTCGGCCCGGCGCTCGGCCAGTGCCTTCAGTCCCGCCAGTTCGGTGCGGCTGTTCTCGTCGGTGACCCGCTCGATCCACTCGAGTACCGCCGGGTCGTCCTCGGCCGCGGAAAAGGTGTGGGCGAGATGGAGTTTCGTCCGGTCGTCGCCGATCGGCTCGACCGTCCAGGTGCCCGCCATGGCCGCGATCGGCGCGGCCGGGGCGGTCTGCCGGAAGGTGATGCGCCCGGCGTCGCGATCCAGTTCCCGCACCGAGGTCCACGACTTGACGTCCTCGCCCGCCCGGGCCCAGATGCGCAGCATCTCCGAATCCGGTGCGCGGTGCAGATATTCGACCCGCAGGGTGGGCGCGAACAGCTCCGGCCAGTACTCGGCCCGGGCCAGCAGGTCGTAGACCGTGCCGGAATCGGCGTCGATATCGACGGAATGTGTGGTGTCCATGGCGTTGTCCTCGCTCGGTGAGTGCCGGTCAGTAGTTGCCGAGTCCGCCGCAGACGTTGATCGCCTGCGCCGTGATCGCGGCGGCCGCCGGGGTGGTGAGGTATTCGACGAGCCCGGCGACCTCGTCGGGCGTGGTGTAGCGGCCCAGCGGAATCTTGGCCTCGAACTTGGTCAGCACCGCCGACTCCTCGATGCCCCAGATCTTCGAGTAGTTGCTCCGAACATGCTGTGCCATAGGCGTTTCCACATATCCCGGGCAGACGGCGTTGACGGTGACACCGGTCCCCGCCAGCTCCAGGCCGAGCGATTTGGAGAAGCCCACCACGCCGTGCTTGGACGCGGTGTACGGCGCTCCGAGCACCACGCCCTGCTTGCCGCCGGTGGAGGCGATATTGATGATCTGCCCGGCGGGCCGCGTCGGCATCCTTCCCGTGGTCAGCACGTACTTCGACATCAGGAAGACGCTGCGCAGATTGGTGCTGATCACGGTGTCCCACAGCTCGCTCGACAGCTCACTGGTCACGCCGCCGCCCGGAATTCCGGCATTGTTGACCAGGGTGTCGACCGGTCCGAAGCGCTCGACACCGGCGGCGACGAACGCCTCGATCGAAACCTCGTCGCGCACATCGCAACCGACGCCGTCGGCGGTGATGCCGAGGGTGCGCAGATCCGCGAGGGTGGCGGCGAGCCGGTCGGTGTCGCGCCCGCAGAGGAACACCCGGTATCCGGCCGTGCCGAGCCGGGTGGCGGTGGCCAGCCCGATGCCGCTGGTGCCGCCGGAGATGAGCGCGACCCGGCCCTGTCCGTTGGTGTCAGGCGACATGGCGGCGCTCCTCGTCGATCGCCGCGACCAGCTGCGCGGGCGTCGTGGCCTGCTCCAGCACGTCGTCGTCCAGTGCGATACCGTGCTCGCGCTTGAGCTGGTTGAGGACTTCCAACAGGGCGATGGAGTCGAAACCCATATCCTCGAACGGGGTTTCGTCACCGGCCTGGTCCAGGGCCGCCACCTCGATGGCGGCATCGTCGCCCGCCACCTGCCGCAGCACCTCGGCGAGAATGTCCTTGTATTCGCTGTTCATCCGAATCACCTCTTCGTGGCCGAGTTCGCTACCGCGACAGCGCTGCTCGGCCTGCGCAGCAAGGTCGCCGAATTGAAGCCGCCGCGCCCGCGGGCCAGCACCAGGGCGGCGCCGAGGTCCGCGTGGACGGGACTGGTCGGGATATCGAGGTCCCGGGCTCGCCGGGAGCGCGGATAGGTGCGGGTGGGCGGGACGACACCGTCGCGCAGCGCCAGGCAGGCGGTGGCGATATCCAAAGCGCTGGCGCCGCAGCCGATTCGGCCGATCCCCGCCTTGGGCACGGTCACGGGCACGGCGCCCGCGCCGAAGACCGCGGTGATCGCCCGTACCTCCTGCTCGTCCATATCCGCCGTGCCGAATCCGTCGGCGAAGACCACGTCCACCTCGCCGGGATCCGCGTCGGCATCGGCGAGGGCACGCCGGATCGCCCGCTCCAGCCCGGCAACCGGAGCCCCGCGACCGTCGAAAGTCGAAGCGAAACCGGCGATTTCGGCGTACATCCGTTGCGGCCGCGTGCCGTCGGGCGCGCGGTCCGGCTGCACCGTCAGCAGCGCTCCGCCCTCACCGGAGACGAATCCGGAGGCGCCGGGGGAGAACGGCCGGTAGGCGGTGTCGGGGTCCGCGCCGACGGTCATGAGCCCCGAACTGGTGTAGGCCGACCAGCCCCACGGGCACATATTGCTGTCCACCGCGCCCGCCAGCACGATCCGGCAGTCGCCGGGTTCGCGCAGTTGCCGCCGCGCCTGTCCGATCGTGTCCATGCCCCCCGCGTCATCGGAAACCAGCGCTCGCCCAGGGCCTTTCATGCCGTGGCGGATCGAGATCTGCCCCGAGTTGACCGCGTAGAACCAGGCGAAGGACTGGTACGCGCTGACGTGGTCGGGCCCCTGCGACCACAGCGCCTGCATCTCCTTCTGCGCGAATTCGAAGCCGCCGCCGTTGTTGGCCGTGACCACCGCCGCCGAATATCCGGCCAGGTCGTCGGGGGACAGCCGGGCGTCGTCGAGCGCCTCCTGCGCGGCGACCAGCGCGAACTGGGTGACGCGGTCGGTCTGCGGCAGCAGCCGCGCCGGGAGGTGCGCCCGGGGATCGAACGGCGTCACCTCGCCCGCCACGCCGGTGGCGTAGCGGCTGCCGTCGAACCGGGTGATCGGCGCGACGGCATTGGCCGCCGCGAGCGTCCCCGACCAGTACGCCTGCGTGCCGAGCCCGAACGGCGAGATCACGCCCAGCCCGGTGATGACGGCCCTCATCGCGCATCCACCCGGGAGATGACCATCGCGCTCTGGAATCCGCCGAACCCGCTGCCCACGGTCAGGACGTGATCCAGCGCCGCGGGCCGGGCCTCGCCCGGAATGTAGTCCAGGTCGCACTGCGGATCCCGCTCGGTCCAGTTGGCGGTCGGCGGCAGCAGCTCGTTGGTCAGCGTGAGCAGGCAGGCGGCGATCTCGATGGATCCGATCGCGCCCAGCGAATGCCCGACCATCGACTTGATCGAGCTGATCGGCGTCCGGTAGGCGTGCTCGCCCAGCGCGCGCTTGAACGCGGCGGTCTCGTGCCGGTCGTTCTGCTTGGTGCCGGAGCCGTGCGCATTGATGTAGCCGATCTCGGTCGGCGCGAGCCGGGCCCGGCGCAGCGCGGCGGTGATCGCGTCGGCCATCTCGGCGCCGTCCGGGCGCAGGCCGGTCATGTGGTAGGCATTGCACCGCCCGGCGAAGCCGCTGATCTCGCCGTAGATCGGCACGCCCCGGCGCACCGCGGCCGACAGCTCCTCGATCACGAACATGGCCGCGCCCTCGCCGAGCACGAAACCGTTGCGGGACAGGTCGAACGGCCGCGAGGCGCGCTCGGGATTCTCGACCCGCGGCGTGGTCGCCTTGATCGCGTCGAAGCAGGCGATGGTGATCGGGGAGATCGGCGCGTCCGAGGCGCCGCACACCGCCCGCTCGACGGTGCCCTCGCGGACCAGGTCGACCGCGTGCGCGACCGAGTCCAGCCCGGAGGTGCAGCCGCTGGACACCACCGAGACCGGGCCGCGCGCATCGACTTCCCGCGCGAGCTCGACGGCGATGGAGCTGGGGATGTAATAGGAGTAGTAGTTCGGCGAGGCCGCGTGCTCGGCGACCTCCCACAGCGTGCCGCGCTCGCTCATCCGCACGTACTCCGACTCCAGGCCCGGGGTGGAGCCGACGGCCGTGCCCACCACGACGGCCGTATGGCAGGGGTCGGTGCGGTCGAATTCGAGACCGCTGTCCACCAGCGCCTCCCGCGCGGCGACCAGGGCGAACTGGCCGACCCGGTCCATCCGCTGCGTCTCGGCGGGACTCAGCCCGCACATCTGCGGGTCGAAGTCGACCTCGGCGGCGACCTGCGAGCGGAACGGCGCCGGATCGACGAGGGTCATCCGGCGGGTGGCGGTGCGGCCACCGGCAATGAGATTCCAGAAATTCTTCCGTCCGGGCATACCGGGGGCAACCACACCGATACCCGTGACGACGACTCTGCGGTCGTGTTGTGACATGGGGACTCCTGAATCAACCGCGCCGGAAATGGTTTCCGGCGGTGGTAAATGGAACGGCTAGGCGAGGCGCGTCGCCGTGCGCAATTCGACGAGATATCGCCCCGAGGAATCGCGGGCGAGGATGTCTTCACACGAAATGATTCCGGTCGGTCGGGCCGGTTGGCCGGGTGCGGATTCCACGGTGAGCACAATGGCCCGCACCCGGGCGCCGGAGGCGGTTGGATCGACCGAGAAATTGGACATGTAATGCCGCTGCACCGCATTGCGTGCCGACCGTTGGGCCCGCAGTGTCCGGCTGTGCTCGACGATCTGTGCCCGGCCCAGCAGGGTGCGCGCGCCGACGATGCGGAAGACCGCGTCCGGGAGGAACGTCGCGGCGTAGGCGGCGAAATCCGCGCGGTCCAGGGCGTGCACCTGTTCGGCGTAGAACTGCTCGGCATTCGCCGCGGCGGCGGTGATCATGGCCGCCCCCAGGCACTGTCGTCGCGGGTGACGCGGCGGAACCGGATCTGCCAGCGGTCGCCGCGGCGGACCAGCAGGTCCTCGCAGAGCGTGCTGGCGTAGATCTCGGAGCCGCCGCCCGCGCGGGATTCGATGACCAGCACGTAGCTGGTGGCCCGGGTGAGGATCGGGGTGCGCGGCTCGATCCGCAGCATCGACACCAGATGGCGGTGCCGGACGCCGGACTTCTCCCGCGCCGCGTACCCGGCGGCCGCCGCATCCCCGATCTGCCGTGCGCCGCGCAGCGGATTCTCGAGCCCGCTCGCGGTAAAGATGGCCTCCGGCAGGAAATCCGCCGACCAGCTCGCGACATTGCCCCCGTCGAGCGCCGCCATGTGTTCGGCGTAGAACCGGCTCCAGGAATCGTAGTCGGATACGCCGGGATCGATTTTCTCCGCCGTCGACAATTGTGTTGTCATCTCGTACCGCCCCGTGAGAATCGTGTTAACATTTTCGAAACCGAAGTCGATGAGATCCCCCGCCTCGATCGACAATTCACACGGTATGCAGCGGTGTGCGGGAGTGGCAATGTGAATGCACTCGGGTTCCCCTGTTCGGCACTTCTGTTCGCAATCCGGGGAAATTCGTGGCGATCGGGCAAACCCGGGGCCCTGCGGAGACCACTTCCATGCAGGTCTGCATGTAAGTGTACAATCTTCGGAATGGCCAGGCCCGCAGTCTCGAAACCGCAGCGTCGCACGCAGGAGCAGCGCAGCAGTGAGATGCGCGTCCGGCTGCTCGACGCCACCATAGACTGCCTCGTCGAATACGGCTACGCGGGCACCACCACGCCGCGGGTCGCCGAGCGCGCGGGCGTCACGCGCGGCGCGCAGGTGCACCATTTCGGCTCCAAGACCGACCTCGTCGTGGCCGCGATCAGCCACCTCGCGCAGCGCCGCACCGACGCCGCCATGCAGGAACTCGGCCGCTTCCGCGCCGAGGACGACCCGCTGGCCGCGGTCCTGGACTTCCTGTGGGAACTGCACCAGGGCCCGCTGTTCATCGCGGCGATGGAGCTGTGGGTGGCGGGCCGCGTGGATCGGGTGCTCGCCGCCGAGATGGCGAAGGTCGAGCCGTTCGTCAACAACGCCGTGCTCATGGCGGTCGCCCAGATGGTTCCCGACGAGGTCGACCGGAAGATAGCGCGCGACTTCGTCTACACCGCCATGGACGCGCTGCGCGGAATCCTGGTCTCCAACTTCATCGATCCCGACTCCGACCGCGCACTGCGCCGCTGGAAACGCGCCTCCGCCCACCTGCGCATCGCCGCGGAAGCCTCGCTCCCGGGCCTACGTCAGCCCAACTGACCCACCCGCCTCACCCGGCCAGCTCCAACCTCTCCTCCGGCCACGGTCCAACCTCGCCTCCGGCCGTCGCTCCACCTCATTTCCGGCCGCCGTCCCACCTCTGCCTCCGGCCGGAATCCCGCACCCCTTGCCAAGTTACATACAGCTCTGTATGTTTGTTTTAGTCCGGTCCCGACGGGATCGTCCACGCCGTCCGCGCGGCGGCCAGATGTGAGGAGTTCGATGGCGAACAAGGTCTACGTCGTCGGCGTCGGCATGACGAAGTTCGAAAAGCCGGGGCGGCGCAAGAACGAGGACGGCAGCGACTGGGACTACCCGGACATGGCGCGCGAGTCGGGCACGAAAGCCCTTGCGGACGCCGGGATTTCCTACGATCAGGTGCAGCAGGCATACGTCGGTTACGTGTACGGCGAGTCCACCTCGGGCCAGCGGGCGGTCTACGAGCTGGGCATGACCGGCATCCCGGTCGTCAACGTCAACAACAACTGCTCGACCGGCTCCACCGCGCTGTACCTTGCGGCACAGGCGATTCGGGGCGGGCTGGCCGACTGCACGCTGGCGCTGGGCTTCGAGAAGATGCAGCCCGGATCGCTCGGCTCGACCTGGGACGACCGCGAGCAGCCCATGGCCAAGCACATGATGGCCCTCGCCGAGATCTCCGAGGTGCTGTTCCCGCCCGCGCCGTGGATGTTCGGCGCCGCCGGTCGCGAGCACATGAAGGCCTACGGCACCACCGCCGAGCACTTCGCGAAGATCGGGTACAAGAACCACAAGCACTCGGTCAACAACCCGTATTCGCAGTTCCAGGACGAGTATTCGATGCAGGACATCCTGGACGCGCGGATGATCTACGACCCGCTGACCAAGCTGCAGTGCTCGCCGACCTCCGACGGCTCGGGCGCGGCGATCCTCGCCTCCGAGGCATTCGTCGACAAGCACAACCTGGCCGCCCAGGCGGTGGAGATCGTCGGGCAGGCCATGACCACCGACTTCGCCTCCACCTTCGACGGCACGGCCAAGGGCATCATCGGCTACGACATGAATGTCAAAGCCGCGCAACAGGTTTACGAGCAGTCCGGGCTGGGAGCCGAGGACTTCCAGGTGATCGAGCTGCACGACTGCTTCTCGGCCAACGAGCTGCTGCTCTACGAGGCGCTGGGCCTGTGCGGCGAGGGCGAGGCGGGCAAGCTCATCGACGCCGACCAGACCACCTACGGCGGCAAGTGGGTCGTCAATCCCTCCGGCGGCCTGATCTCCAAGGGACATCCCTTGGGCGCAACGGGTTTGGCGCAGTGCAGCGAGCTGACCTGGCAGCTGCGCGGCACGGCCGACAAGCGCCAGGTATCCAATGTCACTGCGGCACTACAGCACAACATCGGCCTGGGCGGCGCGGCCATCGTGACGGCCTACCAGCGCGCGGATCGTCGATAAACCAACATTCTTCGTAGAATGAGGACACATGGGCCACATCGAATACACCAAGAAGTTGTCTGCCGCGCCTGATGCGCTGTGGGCGGTTGTGGGCAATCCGAACACCTGGGGCGACTGGTTCTCCATTCACGAGCGGTGGATGGAGGAGCCCCCGGCCACCCTCGAGGTGGGCAACAAGCTGGTCGCCAAGGTCGTCATGCTCGGCATGGCCAACAAGTTCGAGTGGAACGTGGCCGACGTCGACGCGCCCAGCAAGCTGACCCTGACCGCGACCGGAATGGCCGGTGTGAAGGTGGAATTCACCTTCACCATCACCGCGGCGGGCGACGGCAGCGAGCTGGCGGTCAACGGCGACTTCGAGGGCGCGCTCATCAAGGGCGCGCTCGGCAAGGCCGTGGAGAAGGACGGCATGAAGCAGCTCGAGAAGTCCCTCGAGCAACTCGAGGCGCTGGCGGCCAAGTGAGTACGGGCACCGAGGGCCGGGTCGTCGAATTCGACGACTCCGGCCTGAACACCTGGTCCGACGAGGAACGTTTCGAGGTCACGCGCGAGCGGATCGCCGAATACGCCGCCGCCACCAACGATCCCATCGCGGCCCACCGCGACGGCGAGGTGGCCTCCCCGGTCTTCGCGATCGTGCCGGTCTTCGACGCCATGATGGTGCCGGTCATCGACGTGGCGCCCATGGACATCTTCGGCCGGGTGGTGCACGGCGAGCAGGACTTCCACTTCCATCGCCCGATCCGGCCCGGCGAGACCCTGGTGTCGCGGGCCCGGGCGGTCGGATACGCGGGCAGGTCCAACGGCAGCACGATCGCCATCCACATCGAAAGCCGCGACGAGGCAGGCGAACTCGTCAACGAGCAATATCTGACGGCGTTCTTCCGCAACATCGACGCGGGCGAGACGGTCGGGCAGCAGGCCCCGGGGCACAAGTTCGACGAGAGCCTGCGCGCACAGGAGCCGCTCGCCACCGTGCCCCAGCACATCGACGACGACCAGACCTACCGCTACGCACCGGCTTCCGGCGATCCGGTCCCGCTGCACCTGGACGAGGAGGTCGCCAAGGACGCCGGGCTGCCCGGCATCATCGCGCACGGCCTGTGCACGATGGCCTTCGCGTCCTGGGCGGTGCTGACCGAGGTCGGCGGCTCGGATGTGCACCGGCTGCGGCGCTTCGCGGTGCGCTTCGCGAAGATGGTCTTCCCCGGCGACGATCTGCAGACCCGGATCTGGAAGGTGAAGTCCGACAACGGCATCACGACCTACGCGTTCGAGACCGTGCGCGGCGACGACGTGGTACTGAGTGACGGACTCGCCGAGATCGCGGACTGACCCGGACATCGAACAGACTGAGGAGAGAACACATATGGGCGCACTGGAGGGCAAGGTCGCCGTCATCACCGGCGCCGGGCGCGGCATCGGCCGCGAGCACGCGCTGCTGTTCGCGGCCGAGGGCGCGGCGGTGGTCGTCAACGACCTCGGCGGCGACAACGCCGGTGAGGGCACCGACGTCGGCCCGGCGCAGGAGGTGGTGAACGAGATCACCGCCGCCGGTGGTCGGGCCGTGGCCAACACCGCGAACATCGCCGCCTGGGACGGTGCGAAAGAGCTTGTGGAGCAGGCTGTTTCGGAGTTCGGCAAGCTCGATGTCGTCATCAACAACGCGGGTATCCTGCGGGACGGCTTCATCGCCGGGCTCGAGGAGTCCCAGTGGGATGCGGTCATCGCCGTGCACCTGAAGGGGCACTTCAATCTGCTGCGGCATGCGGCGGCGTACTGGAAGGAACAGTCCAAGGCGGGCAATCAGCCCAATGCCGCGGTCGTGAACACCGCCTCCGCCTCCGGGGTCACCGTGCCCAATGCGGGTCAGGCCAACTACGGTGCGGCGAAGGCGGGGATTGCCGCGCTGACCCTGGTCGCGGCCGACGAACTGGAGCGTTACGGGGTGCGGGTCAACGCGATCGCGCCGATGGCGCGCACCCGGCTGACCCTGGCCACCCCGGGCATGGGCGCGATCTTCGCCGCCGAGGTCCCCGAGGGCGAGTTCGATGCCTTCAGCCCGGCCAATATCTCTCCGCTGGTGGCCTATCTGGCCAGCGACAAGTGCCCGATCACCGGCAAGGTGTTCGCCGTGCAGGGCGAGGCCATCTCCGAGCTGGCAGGCTGGCACGACGTCAAGACGATCGAGACCGACGGACCCTGGCTGATCGACGATATCGCCGCCCGGCTGCCGTAGTCCGAAACCTTTGGGAGAACAACGATGTTCGAATGGTCCGAGACCGATGAGCTGATCCGCAACGCGGTGCGGGGCTTCATCGACAAAGAGGTCCGCCCGCAGCTCGACGCCCTGGAAAACGGCGAACAGTCGCCGTATCCGATCCTGCGGAAGCTGTTCGCCGAGTTCGGGATCGATGCGATGGGCGGCGAGGCGGTCGACAAGCTGCTGGCCAAACAGCGCGCCAAGGCCGCGGGGGAGGAGTCCGGCGAGAAGAAGGGCAAGTCCTCCGGCGGTGGCCCGTTCGGCGGCCAGGAGTCGCTGATGGCGGTGCTGATCGCCGAGCTGTCCGGGGTGTGCATGGGCCTGGTCAGCGCGATGGGCGTATCCATCGGTCTCGGCGCCACCACCATCATGTCGCGCGGCACGCTCGCGCAGCAGGAGCGGTGGCTCAAGGACATCGTGACCATGAAAAAGGTTGCGGCGTGGGCCATTACGGAGCCCGATTCCGGTTCCGACGCGTTCGGCGGGATGAAGACCTACGTCCGGCGCGACGGCGAGGACTACATCCTCAACGGGCAGAAGACCTTCATCACCAACGGCCCCTACGCCGACACGGTGATCGTCTACGCGAAGCTCGATGAGCGCGACGCGAACGTGGACAAGCGCGACCGCAAGGTGCTGACCTTCGTGCTCGACAAGGGCATGGAGGGCTTCACCCAGGGCAAGCCGTTCCGGAAGATGGGCCTGCACGCCTCGCCGACCGGCGAATTGTTCTTCGACAACGTCCGTTTGGGTCGGGACCGGCTGCTGGGCGAGACCGAGGAGCACAAGGGCGGCGACGGACGCGAAAGCGCCCGTTCGAGTTTCACCGCCGAGCGCATCGGCGTGGGCTTCATGGCGCTGGGCATCATCAACGAATGCCACCGGCTCTGCGTCGATTACGCCAAGAGCCGCAAGCTGTGGGGTCAGGAGATCGGCCGCTTCCAGCTGGTGCAGCTCAAGCTCGCCAAGATGGAGGTGGCGCGAATCAACGTGCAGAACATGGTGTTCAACTCCATCGAGCGCGCCCGCGCGGGCAAGCCGCCGACGCTGGCGGAGGCATCGGCCATCAAGCTGTACTGCTCCGAGGCGGCGACGGACGTCGCCATGGAAGCGGTGCAGCTGTTCGGCGGCAACGGCTACATGACCGAATACCGCGTCGAACAATTGGCTCGGGACGCCAAATCCCTGATGATCTACGCGGGCAGCAACGAGATCCAGGTGACGCACATAGCCAAGGGCCTGCTGGGTTCCTGACGACGGAGTCATCACTATGCCGAACCCGGTACGGGAACAGGATGCCCACTACGCCGGAATCAGAACTCGTGAACTGACGATCGCCGGAAGCGGCACACCCGTCGTCTTCCTGCACGGCTTCGCCGACTGCGCCGAAACGTGGCGTGGCGTGCTGGAATACCTTGCCGGACAGGGCCGTCCGGCTCGCGCGGTGGACGTCGTCGGATTCGGTGCGGCCGACCCGTTCGGGCCCGGCCCGCTGCTGCCTCAGCTGGACGCCTTCGTCGACGGCCTCCTGGCGACCACCGGGCCCGCTGTGCTGGTGGGCAATTCGCTCGGCGTGACGATGTCGATCCGTGCGGCGCAACGCAACCCCGCGCGGGTCGCGGGCATCGTGGCACTGGACGAGCCCATTCTGTCCCGGCATTGGCTGGCTCGCCGCGCCCGCGGCCGAGTCGGCCCGCCGACGGTCGCCTCGCTGGTGCGCCTGGCGCCCGAACCGCTGATCCGGTGGATTTCCGGCCCCGCGTGGGCAGTACTGCTCTACGGCAATCCCCGAGCCGCCGATCCGGCGACGGTACTGCGCTGGCGCACCCGATACGCGACCCGATCCGGACTGTCCTGGCTGCTCACCAACGCCGTGCGGTTCGCCCGCGAGAGCGTCGACGGATACCCGCAGGTACCGGTGCGGTGCCCGGTCCTGATCCTGCACGGCCGCAGGGACCGCATCGTGCCGGTCCAGGCGGGTGCCGACCTCCACCGGCTGATCCCGGGCAGCGAGTTCAGGGTCCTCCCCGCCGCCGGTCACTGTCCCCAACTCGACGACCCGGCGGCGACCGCCCACACGATCTCGACCTTCATCGACACCCGAATTACACCACGCAGAGATGCAGCGGGGTGAGACAAGCAGGAGCAATCGTGGAGCAGCCCAGCGCACACACGCTGTGCGAGGCATTCCAGTCCGTTTCGGCCCGCAACCCCGACGCGGTGGCGTTGCGCACGCCGGGCGACGCAGTGACAGTCACATGGCGGCAGTATCGAGAACGCGTGCGCTCCATCGCTTCCGGGCTCGCGGGCCTGGGTGTGGGGCGGGGCGACACGGTGGCCCTGATGCTCACCAACCGGCCCGAATTCCACCTGTGCGACACAGCGGTCCTGCACACCGGGGCGACGCCGTTCTCGATGTACAACACCAATCCCGCCGAGGCCCTCGCCTACCTGTTCGGCAACGCCCGCAACCGCGTGGTGATCTGTGAGGAGCAGTTCGTCCCGGTCGTGCTGGCCGCCAAGGAACTGGGCGGCGTCGTCGAGCACGTGGTCTGCGTCGACGCGGCCCCGCCGGGGACGATCGGCCTGGACGCGGTCGAGGCCGGTCCATCGGCCGACTTCGATTTCGACAAGACCTGGCGTGCGGTGAGATCCGACGATCTGCTCACCATCGTCTATACCTCCGGTACCACCGGACCGCCCAAGGGCGTCGAGCTGACGCACGCCAACTTCATCGCCGATGCCCGGGTGATCGAGGAATTCGGTGAGATCACCCCGGACGACAAGGTGATCTCGTACCTGCCCGATGCGCACGCCGCCAACCGCTGGTTCACCCACTACGTGAACCTCCTGCACGGCGTGCAGATCACCGACCTCGCGGAGACGAAGCAGGTGGTGCAGGCACTGACCGAGATCCGTCCGACGGCGTTTCTCGCGGTGCCCCGGGTCTGGGTGAAGATGAGGACCGCGGTGGAATCGGCGCTGGCGGCCGAGCGCAGTCCGCTGCGGCGAGCGCTGGCGCAGTGGGCGATCGAGACCGGGCGCGCGCGGGTGCGCGTCGAATCCCGAGGCCGCGCACCCGGTGTGCCGCTGCGCGTGCGGCACGCCGTCGCGGATCGGCTGGTGCTGTCTCGTATCCGAGCCCGGATCGGCTTGGACCGATTGCGCATCGCCGCGACCGGTGCGGCGCCCATCCCGCCGGAGGTGCACGAGTTCGTGCTCGGTCTGGGGCTACGGGTGTGCGAGGCGTACGGCATGACCGAATGCACCGCGGCCGCCACCGTCAATCGGCCCGACCGCATCCGGCTCGGCACCGTCGGCACCCCGGTACCCGGCGCCGAAATCCGGCTTGCCGACGACGGCGAGGTGCTGGTGCGCGGGCCGATGGTGATGCGCGGCTACCGCGGCGATCCCGAAAAGACCGAGGAGGCAATAGATTCCGATGGCTGGTTGCACACCGGTGACATCGGATCGGTCGACCCCGACGGCTACCTGCGGATCGTGGACCGCAAGAAGGAACTGATCATCAACGCGGCGGGCAAGAACATGTCGCCGACCAATATCGAGAACACCGTCGTCGCCGCCTGTCCGCTGGTGGGGATCGTGGTCGTGATCGGTGATCAGCGCAGTTACAACACCGCCCTGATCTGTCTGGATCCCGATGCCACCGCCGCGTTCGCGGCAGCGCACGGGCTGGACGGAACGCCCGCCGAGCTGGCCGCACATCCCTTGGTGCACAAGCGGATACAGGGTGATATCGACGTCGCGAACACCAAGCTGTCACGCGTCGAGCAGGTCAAGCGCTTCACGATTCTCGACGAGATCTGGGAGCCCGGCGGCACCCACCTGACACCGACCGGCAAGCTGCGGCGCAAGCCGATCGCCGCGGATTACGCGGACGTCATCGAGGCGATGTACGCCTGAGGACGGTACAGCCGGCGGATCGGTGCCGAGGGGTTGTGACCGATCCGCCGGCCTCCCTACACCGCACGCAGATGCGTGCGGCTGGCATAGATGTGCTCGGCGATGAGCGTCGCGATGCGGTCGGGCGCCTCCAGCATCGGGACGTGGCCGACGCCGTGCACCATGATGCGATCGGCGGAGTCGGGCAGCTCCCGCAGGAAACGCTTGGCGTAGGCGCGATTCGGGATCACCCGGTCGAACTCGCACATCAGCAGGCGGACCGGGGTCGGCAGCGTCGACAGGTCCTCCAGCGCGGGCATGCGCAGCCCGGCGGCCAGCAGCGGCAGCATCGCCGGGCAGTTCAGGGCCGAGGTGATCGCCGCCTCGATCCCGCGCCGGGTCGCCGCCGCGGTGTTCTTGCTCAGCAGCATCGAGACCAATTGCCGTGCGGGAGCGCTCAACCGGACCAGCGGCGGCAGCCGCTTGCCGATCTCGACCACCGGCACCAGCGACAGGAATTTCAGGCCCACCCGCATCTGCAGCAGCGACGGCGTCTGCCAGCCGCCGGCGGGCGCGATCGCGGTCAGGGTGCGGGCCCGGCCCCGGCGCGCGAGCTCGAACCCCACCCACGCACCGAGCGAATTTCCCGCGATATGGCATGTGCGCCAACCCAATTCGTCGAGCTGCGCCTCGACCCGGTCGGCCAGGACGTCGATATCGAGATACCAGCCGTTCAACGCGGGCCCGCCCCAGTGCCCGGTGAAGGCCGGGGCGAACACCTCGCACGTGCCGGACAGCCGGAACGCCACCTGTTCCCAGCAGTGTGGCGAGAGCATGAACCCGTGCAGCAGCAACAGCGGGTCGCCCGACCCGGTGTGCAGGGCCGACATCGGCATGAGCGGGACAGTGGAGTGGGCGGTGCCGGACGTCATCGTCGTCACCCCTTCCTGGACCTCGATGTCCACAGGGAGTGTTGATCCCCTGATTGTACGGTCCGCGGCGCTCCCGCAGGGCTGGCAAACGATCCGTTGCCCCCGAGATATCGTGAGGCGTGCACTCAGACGACCTGTTCTCCGAAGCCCAGTCGGACAATTACTCCTCCTACTGCACGATCTCGACCATCAACGTGAACGGTGTGCGCGCCGCGACCGGTAAGACGGGTAGGGGCATGCTCGAGTGGCTGGCGGTCACCGAGGCCGACATCATCTGCCTGCAGGAGACCCGGGCAACCGACGAGCAGACCCGTAAGGCGCTGGCGCCCGCCCTGGAGTCCGGGTGGCATCTGGCGCACGCCGAGCCGGGGACGAAGGGCCGGGCGGGCGTGGGGATCCTGTCCCGGCGCGAGCCGCGGGCGGTGCGCATCGGATTCGGCAGTGCGGAGTTCGACGGGGTCGGCCGCTATATCGAGGCCGAATTCGACGAGCTGACCGTGGCGAGCGTGTACGTGCACACCGGCGAGGCCGACACGCCGATGCAGGACGAGAAGTACCGGTTCCTGGCCGAACTGGGCGCGCACCTCGAGGCCCAGACCCGCGACTTCGTGATCTGCGGCGACTGGAACGTCGCGCACACCGAGCTGGACATCAAGAACTGGAAGGGCAATGTGAAGAACTCCGGGTTCCTGCCCGGCGAGCGCGCCTGGATCGACGAGATGCTCGCCGCCGGGTACGTCGACGTGGTGCGCGCGCTGCATCCGGGCGTCCCCGGCCCGTACAGCTGGTGGTCCTACCGCGGCCGCGCCTTCGACAACGACGCCGGGTGGCGCATCGACTATCAGCTGGCGCGCGGGGAGGTGGCGGCGCGCGCCAAACAGGCCGTGGTGGAACGCGCGCCGGAGTATGCGCTGCGCTGGTCGGACCACGCCCCGGTGACGGTGCAGTACCGATGAACCTGTCCGATAAGCGGATTCGCACGCTGCTGGTGCTGGGCGGGCTGATCCTGGCGGTGGTGGTCGCGGGCGTGCTGGCGCTGCGCGGCGGAACGGATTCCGGTTCGGCGGTCGCCAAGTCGGGGACGGCGAGCGCTACGGCCAAGGCGGGCAACACTTCTGCCGCACCGGTCACCAGTCGCGCGCCCGGCGTCCCCGACCGGGCCTACCAGACGCTGCAGGAGATCGATGCCGGGCGCTGGCCGGATTCTGCGGGCTCGCCCGGCACCAAGGGCGGCGACCAATGGATGAATCGTGAAGGAACACTGGCGAAAACGGATGCTTCCGGGAAAACGATCACCTATAAGGAATGGGACGTGAATCCGAAGAAACGCGGCCAGACCCGCGACGCCGAACGCATAGTCACCGGGAGCGACGGCTCGGCCTACTACACCGGCGACCACTACAAGACATTCACGAGGATGCGGTGATGGGGTCGATGAGCACGCCGATGACGTTGTCGCAGTTCCTGTCCGCCTCCGAGTCCGCCGCTACGAGCCGGTCCGCCGCAGAGTCTGCCGACTCGAGCCGGTCCGCCCCCGTACTCGGCGCACTCGCCGTCGGAGACGGCGAGTTCAGCAGCGTCCGCTACCAGGCCCCCGCCGAGTACATCGTCCGCGAGCTGCGTGGCGCCAAGATGCATACCACCGCAGGCGTTTTCGACGAGTTCGCCGCGGCCTTCCAGTTCCCGTACTACTTCGGCGAGAACAAGGACGCCTTCGACGAATGCCTGCGCGACCTGCCCGATTTCGTCGGCGACGCACCAGGATACGTCGCGGTGATCCGCGACGCGGACGAGCTGCTGGCGGACCAGCCCGGCCAACGTCAGTGGTTCACCGAGGCGATGCGCGACGCCGCCACCACCCACGCCGCGCACAACACCACGTTCCGCGTCGTCCTCCAGGGCAAGCCATTCACCGAGGCCGTCGCCCTCGCATTGTGAACGCGCTCCCGGGCAGGCCGCTTTCGATGGAATTCAGACGCCGGGGGCATGCTGCCGAAGGGGCGCAGGAATTCAGACGCCCCCGGGCGGCATGCTGCCGAAGGGACGCAGAATTTCAGACGCCCCCGGGCGGCATGCTGCCGAAGGGAATGCACCAGATGTAGGGGTCGGGGCTCTTGGAACCGGTGAGCAGGCAATTCTGGATCAGAACTCGCCATTGGGACCAGGGATCACTATCGGCGACTGCCGTCGCGGGAGCACACAGCCCGCTCCCGTCGGCCTGCACGGTACAGGCGTGCCCCCCCCCCGGGGCCCCCCCCCCCGGCGCGGCCCCCCCCCCCCCCCCCCCCCCCCGGCCCCAAAAACCCAAAA
>NZ_JARWQD010000314.1 GCF_029869545.1 Nocardia wallacei
CCTTTGCTCTGCGACTTACCCTGCGCCTCTTGACCGCCCACCAAATCCCCCGGGCCCCCGGGGCGCGCCCCCCCCGTCGGGGTTGGGACGCGGCCGACGCGGGGGCACTGTCCGTTCGCCTCACGCCGCGGGGGCGCGAGGTCCTATGGTCTCGCCCCGCGTGCCCCGTTATCACCTTGTCGTTCGTCGGTCGGGCTAACTGGTCACGCGGCGCCTGGCTGTTGGCTTCAACACCGGGACCCGAGCGCTCATCCAGCGTGCCGGCCGGACAGCCGAGTCTTGGAACCGTCCGGGGGCAGCGATGATCGGCGTCGAACCGCGGTGCCATCGGGTGCTTTCGTCACCCACCGCAAACGGCGGGCATCGATCACATCCAGTGCCAGTATCCCATACCGGGCGCCGGGCCTTCGCCATCGACGCTCTCCGGGGGTGCCTACTGGGTGAGTTCGGGGAACCAGAGCGCGATCTCGCGCTTGGCGGATTCGGGCGAGTCGGAGCCGTGGACGAGGTTGAACTGGGTCTCGAGGGCGAGGTCGCCGCGGATGCTGCCCGGCACGGCCTTCTCGACCGGGTCGGTGCCGCCGGCGAGCTGGCGGAAGGCGGTGATGGCGCGCGGACCCTCGAGGACCGCCGCGACCACCGGGCCGGAGGTGATGAACTCGATCAGGGAGGCGTAGAACGGCTTGTCGGCGTGCTCGGCATAGTGGGCCGCGGCGAGTTCCTCGGAGACCTGCTTGCGCTCCAGTGCCGCGAACCTCAGTCCCTTGCGCTCGATGCGGGTGATGACCTCACCAATCAGGCCCCGGGCCACGCCGTCGGGCTTGATGAGTACCAACGTCTGCTCAGTCACGGCGACACTGTAACCGGCGTACGCACGGTATTCCGAACCGAAGCCGTCAAGAACCCTGCTGCATGCGCTGGCTGGGCAGCATGCCCCGGTCCATCCGGCGCTTGACGTCCGAGCGCAGCACGAGAATGAACGCCCAGACTGCGGCGAAGATCACTCCGATGGCCAGCAGCGACGCGTGGATGAACCCGCCCAGCAGCACCACCACCTGCAGTCCCAGGTTGAACGGCAGCGCCCAGGACCGCCGCTGCAGCCCGGCGCCGAGGATCATCAGCACCGCCAGCCCCACCAGAAAGGCGATCGACCACCAGCTCAGCCCGCCGCCGACGGCCGCGACCACCGGCAGCGCCAGCAGCACGGTGATGGCCTCGAGGACGAGCGACCCGGCCATGACGCCGCGCAGCCCCTTCCACGGATCGGTGGCGGGCGGCGGAGGCGCCTTCTCGCTCATGCGGGATCCTTTCCGAACAGGGAGCGCGCCGCCCCCGCGGTGACGACCGAACCGGTGACCACGATCCCCGCACCGGACACCGGCTCCCCGGATTCCCCGGCCTCCTCCGCGATGGCGATCGCGGATTCGACGGCGTCGGCGAGGGTGGTGGCGGTGACGACGCGTTCGTCACCGAAGGTCTGCACGGCCAGATCGGCGAGATCGTCGACGGCCATGGCGCGCGGGGAACCGTTGGTGGTGACCACGATTTCATCGAACACCGGTTCCAGTGCCCGCAGAATACCGGCGGCGTCCTTGTCCGACAGCACCGCGACCACACCGACCAGCTTGCGGAAGTCGAACTCGTCGGTGAGCGCGGCCGCCAGCGCCCTCGCACCCGCCGGATTGTGGGCGGCGTCGAGGAAGATGGTCGGCGCGCTGCGCATCCGCTCCAGCCGCCCCGGGCTGATCGCCGCGGCGAATCCCGCACGGACGGCGTCGATATCGAGCTGCTTCTGCGCGCCCGCGCCGAAGAACGCCTCCACCGCGGCCAGCGCCACGACCGCATTGCGGGCCTGATGCTCGCCGTGCAGCGGCAGGAAGATCTCGTCGTACACCCCGCCCAGGCCCTGGATCTCGAGCACCTGGCCGCCGACGGCGATGCGCCGCGACAGCAGCCGGAACTCCGCGCCCTCGCGGGCCACCGCGGCGTCGGTCTCGACGGTGCGCCGCAGCAGCACCTCCATCGCCTCCGGCTCCTGCTCGGCGATGATGGCCACGGTCTCGCGCGGAACCAGCGGATCCTCGGCGGCCTTCTTGATGATCCCGGCCTTCTCCCCCGCGATCGAGGCGAGATCCGGCCCCAGATAGTCGGTGTGGTCGAGCCCGATCGGCGTGACGACCGCGACCTGGCCGTCGATGACGTTGGTGGCGTCCCAGGTGCCGCCCATCCCGGTCTCCACCACCGCGACGTCCACCGGCACCTCGGCGAAGGCGGCGTAGGCCATGGCGACCAGCACCTCGAACTTGCTCATCCGCGGTCCGCCCACCGCCTGCGACTGCTGGTCGATCATCTCCAGATACGGCTGCAGCTCGCGATAGATCTCGACGTAGCGGGCGGGGCTGATGGGTTCGTTGTCGACGGCGATGCGCTCGGTGGCCAGCTGCAGGTGCGGGCTGGTGAAGCGGCCCGTGCGCCGATGCAGCGCGCCCAGCAGCGCGTCGATCATGCGGGTGACCGACGTCTTGCCGTTGGTGCCCGCGACGTGGATGGCCGGATACCCGTGCTGCGGGGAGCCCAGCAGATCCATCAGCGTGGCGATGCGGGTCAGCGACGGCTCGATCTTGGTCTCGCCCCAGCGCTGATCGAGTTCGGCCTCGACGAGCGCCATTTCGGCGAGATCGACCGGTGACGGTCCGGAGTGCAGGCGCTGTTCCCCGCCGCGCTGCCGCTCCGGCTCGGCGTTGCCCCCGTCCGCGCCGCTCATTTGCCCGCCTTGCCGATCTCGTCGAGCCGGGCGCCGATGCGCGCCACTTCGGATTCGGCGACCTCCCGGCGGGCGCGGATCTTGGCCACCACCTCGTCGGGCGCCTTGGCCAGGAAGGCCTCGTTGCCGAGCTTGGCGGTGGTGCCCGCCAGTTCCTTCTGCGCAGCCGCGAGATCCTTCTCCAGGCGGCGGCGCTCGGCGTCGAGGTCGACGGTGCCGGAGGTGTCCAGTTCCACCGTCACGGTGGTGGCCGACAGCCGGACCTCCACCGACGCGGTCGCGGAGAAGCCGTCGCCGGGCTCGGTGAGGCGGGCCAGCGACGCGATCTCGGCACCGAGTCCGGTCAGGTCGGCGGTGTCGACGCCGACCAGCCGGGCGGCCACCTTCTGCTTGTCGGTGAGGCCCTGATCGCTGCGGAAGCGGCGGATCTCGGTGATCAGCTTCTGGGCGTCGGCGATGCGGCGGGCGGCGCGTTCGTCGGCGGCGATACCGGCGGCCTGCGGCCACGCGGCGACCACCACCGACTCGCCGCCGGTGAGCGCCCGCCACAGCGTCTCGGTGACGAACGGGATCACCGGGTGCAGCATCCGCAGCAGCGCGTCCAGCACGCTGCCGAGCACCACGCGGGTACTCGCGGCGCGCTCCTGTGACTCGGCGAACTGCACCTTCGCCAGCTCCAGGTACCAGTCGCACAGTTCGTCCCACGCGAAGTGGTACAGCGCCTCGCACGCCTTGCCGAACTCGTAGCGGTCGAACGCCGAATCCACCTCGGCGCGAACCTCTTCCAGCCGATCCAGAATCCACCGATCGGCATCGGTGAGGATGTCGCGGGCCGGAATATCACCCGCAAAGGCCCCGTTCATCAAGGCGAACTTCGTCGCGTTGAACAGCTTGGTGATGAAGTTGCGCGACGCCTGCACGTGCGCGGGGCCCACCGACAGGTCGCTGCCGGGCTGCGCGCCGCGGGCGAGGGTGAATCGTGTTGCGTCGGCGCCGTATTCGTCGATCCACTCCAGCGGATCGATGCCGATACCCTTCGACTTGGAGTACTTGCGGCCCTGCTCGTCGCGAATCAGGCCGTGCAGGAACACATCCCGGAACGGCACCTGCACCGAGCCCGGCTCCTTGCCCGCCGTGATGGCCGGGTCGTCGGCGACGAACATGCCGAACATCATCATCCGGGCCACCCAGAAGAACAGGATGTCGTAGCCGGTGACGAGCACGCTGGTGGGATAGAACTTCGCCAGCTCGGGGGTGGCCTCGGGCCAGCCCATGGTGGAGAACGGCCACAGGCCGGAGGAGAACCAGGTGTCGAGCACGTCCGGGTCCTGCACGTAACCCTCGGGCGCCTGCTCGTCCGGTCCGACACAGACGATCTCGCCCTCGGGGCCGTACCAGATCGGGATGCGGTGGCCCCACCACAGCTGGCGCGAGATGCACCAGTCGTGCATGTTGTCGACCCAGGCGAACCAGCGCGGCTCCTGGCTCGCCGGATGAATCACGGTGTCGCCGTTGCGAACCGCGTCCCCGGCGGCCTTCGCCAGCGATTCGACCTTCACCCACCACTGCATCGACAGCCGCGGCTCGATCGGCTCGCCGCTGCGCTCGGAGTGGCCGACGCTGTGGATGTAGGGGAACTTCCGGCCGACCACGCGGCCCTCGGCCTCGAGGCGTTCGCGGATCTTCCGGCGTGCCTCGAAGCGGTCCATGCCGTCGAATTCGGTTCCGGTACCGGCGATCCGGCCGGTCTCGTCCATGATCGTCGGCATCGGCAGGTTGTGCCGCAGGCCGATCTCGAAGTCGTTGGGGTCGTGCGCCGGGGTGATCTTCAGTGCGCCCGTACCGAATTCGGGATCGGTGTAGTCGTCGGCGATCACCGGGATCCGGCGGCCGGTGATCGGATGGTAGAGCGTGGTGCCGACGTATTCCTTGTAACGCTCGTCGTCGGGGTGCACGGCGATCGCGGTATCACCGAGCATCGTCTCCACGCGGGTGGTGGCCACGATCACGTGCGGCTCGTCGTCGTTCAGCGAGCCGTAGCGCAGCGACACCAGCTCGCCCTCGACGTCGTCGTATTTGACCTCGATATCGGAGATGGCGGTGCGCAGCTCCGGCGACCAGTTCACCAGCCGCTCGGCGCGGTAGATGAGCCCGGCGTCGTAGAGGCGTTTGAAGATGGTCTGCACCGCCCGCGAGAGGCCGTCGTCCATGGTGAAGCGGTCGCGGCTCCAGTCAACGCCGTCGCCGAGGCGGCGCATCTGGCCCTGGATGGTGCCGCCCGATTCGCGCTTCCAGTCCCAGACCTTGTCGATGAACAGCTCGCGCCCGAAGTCCTCCTTGGACTTGCCGTCGACGGCGAGCTGCTTCTCGACGATGTTCTGGGTGGCGATACCGGCGTGGTCCATGCCGGGCAGCCACAGCACCTCGTAGCCCTGCATGCGCTTGCGGCGGGTGAGCAGGTCCATGAGGGTGTGGTCGAACGCGTGACCCATGTGCAGGTTGCCGGTGACGTTCGGCGGGGGCAGCACGATCGAGTACGGCGGCTTGGCGCTGGTGGCGTCCGCGGCGAAGTAACCGGCGCCTACCCAGCCCTCGTACAGGTCTGCCTCCACCTCGCTGGGGTTCCAGCTCTTGGGGAGGGCGTCGGCACGATCACGTGGGTTCTCAGAGGCTGCGCTGGTCACCGTGAGATTCTAAGGACTGGGGCTACACAGTCGAAGAGCGGGGTTTTCGGCGGATGAGGGACACCGAAAACCCCGCCCACGACACTCAGCCTACCGTCGATTTCCACGACCTCGACCAATCCATATGCAATTCTCAGGTTTTGCCCGAATCCGTTGCGTAGGTGCGGCTTTGCTCCTCAGTCCCGTTTCAGGAAACAGCCCGAAACACGGGCGGCGAGTGTGTGCCCGCGCCCAAAAAA
This sequence comes from Nocardia wallacei, assembly GCF_029869545.1. GTDB lineage: Bacteria > Actinomycetota > Actinomycetes > Mycobacteriales > Mycobacteriaceae > Nocardia > Nocardia wallacei_A. Next base: position 5,688 of record NZ_JARWQD010000314.1, read on the forward strand.
CGGGGTCCGGGTTCAGCCGCCAGCCGAGTCTTCCTCCACGAGGTCCGCATTCAGCGCGATGGCTGCCGCCGAGGCCGCTCCCGCGGCAGTGATGACCTGCGCGCCCGGATTGGTGACGTTCCCCGCGGCCCACACGCCGGGGACCGAGGTGCGTCCCGAGGGATCGGTGACCACCCACCCGGCCTCGGACAGGTCGCAGCCGAGCGCGGACAGCACGGTGTTGTCGGGCACGAAGGTCGGCCCGAGGAACACCGCCGCCCGCGGCACCGCGCTGCCGTCGGCCAGCTCGACCCCGCGCAGCCGATCGTCCTCGACGATCAGCCGCGTCACCTTGCCGTCGACGATGCGCACGCCGCGGCCGGTGATGCGGCGGCGCTCGTCGCCGGTCAGGGTCATGGTGTGCGGGAAGAACACGACATCGTCGGACCACTGCGGCAGCAGCAGCGCCAAGTGCACCGCGCGGGCCAGGGCGCCCGGCTCGGTGCCGCCGATCAGGCCCAGCGGCCGGTCGGTCACCTCGTAGCCGTGGCAGTACGGGCAGTGCAGCACGTCGCGACCCCAGCGCTCGCGCACGCCCGGCAGGTGCGGCAGCTCGTCGCGCAGGCCGGTGGCCACCAGCACCCGCCGCGCCCGCAGCGTCCGGCCGCCCGCCAGGCGCAGCTCGAATTCGGGATCGGTGCCGCCCGCCGCATCGGCATCCCGGCGGCGGCCCGCTCGAACAGCTCCGCCTCCGCCCGCGGCGCCGATCACGCGATCGCCGATCAGCTCGACCCCGTATCCGGCGACCTCGCGCCGTCCGGCGGCCAGCAGCTCCGCCGGAGGCATCCCGTCCCGGGACAGAAAGCCCTGCATATGCTCGGCCGGGGCGTTGCGCGGCTCGCCCGCGTCGACCACCGCCACCCGCCTGCGCGACCGCCCCAGCACCAGGGCCGCCGACAGGCCCGCCGCCCCGCCACCCACGATCACCACGTCGTATCTCGTCTCGATCATGGGGACGACGGTGCCGCACCGCGGCGAATCCGGCAAAGGATATTGCCGTTTCCGGGACATCGCGAAATCAGGGTATTCCCTGTTGCAGAACGGGTTTCCGGCCGGGAGTCTGGAAGGGATGAACCCTCCGCTCGAATCCGGCCAGTTGGTCTCGCCCGATCCGCACATCGTCACCCCCGACACGGTGCACGATCTGCGGGGGCGCGCCGTCGATGAATTGCGTTATCCGGCAACGGCTGCCGTGATCTTCACGGGGGTTCCGGGGGCGGGTAAGAGCACCGCGCTACGCCGCCTGTTCGGCGATGTCGGCACGGCCCTGGAGGCGGTCGAGCACGGCGGTGCGACGCTCGTGGATTCGCAGCAGTCGCGCAACTGGTGGCACCGCCGGCTCGGGCTGCTGCCGTACGCGCTGTGGCTGCCGATCGTGCACCTCACCCATTACCGCCGCATCCGCCGCGCGCTGCACGGGGCCCCCACGCCGGTGGTGGTGCACGACTGCGGGACCCGCCGGTGGGTGCGCCGCCTGATCGCGTCCTGGGCCGCGCAGGGCGGCCGCGACGTGCACATCATCATGATCGACGTGCCCGCCGAGGCGGCACAGGCCGGTCAGCGCGCGCGAGGCCGCCGCGTGAGCAGAATCAGTTTCGCCCTGCACTACTCCCGCTGGCGCCGGATCGTCGGCGACGTCACCACCGGCGCCCCGCCGCGTCCGGTCCCCGCGTCCGTGGTCGTTCTCGACCGCACGACGGTCTCGGGCCTGCGGGCAATCTCCTTCTCCTCCTGAGCGTCTCGGCTCCACTTCGTGAATGTCGAGGGATGCTCTTGAATCCGAACCTCGCAGAGTGAGGATTGCGCTGGTCATTCGGCGGAAACCAGATTTCGCAATGGGCACGATCGGTGGCCCCGGCGTTGCTATCGTCTCGCCATGTCCGTCCGCGTTGCGCCCGTCACACCGGCGGAGTTGGGCGCGGACGATCAGGAGCGGCCCGCGCGGCCGCTGACCGGGATTCCGGAGCGGGTGGTCGCGGTAGGGGCGTTCGCGCTCGCCGTGCTGGCGCTGTGGCAGGTGTTCCGGCCGCTGCCCCAGGGCAGCCAGTACTACCTGGTGCTGTTCCTGGCGGGGGCGCTGCCGCTGGTGTTCGTGTCGTATCGGTCCGGGGTGCGGTGGCTGGACCGGCGCGCGGGACCGGGCCCGCTCGACTGGGCACTGGCCGCGGTCGCGCTGGTGGTGTGCCTGTATCCCGTGCTGCCGTGGGCGATCGGCACCGGAGGCGGCGGCTATGACGCCTTCCTGAACCGGCAGGGCCTGCTCGAACCGGTCGACGTCGCGATGGGCGCGGTGCTGCTGCTGTTGATCCTGGAGGCGTGCCGCCGCACCACGGGATGGGTGCTGCCCGGGGTGTGCCTGTTGTTTCTGGCCTACGGGTACTACGGCGGCCTGCTCCCGCAACACTGGACCATCGCGCACGCGGGACTGAACTTCGATCAGATCGTCGACGCCCTCTACAACTCCGGCAGCGGGTTCTACGGGACGCCGCTGGATGTCGCGGCGACCTACATCGTGCTGTTCACCGTCTACGGCGCGGCGCTCGAATTCTCCGGTGCGGCACAGTATTTCGTCGATCTGTCGGTGGCGCTGTTCCGGCGTTCGCGCAGTGCGGCCGGGCGCACGGCGGTCGCCTCGGGTTTTCTGCTGGGTACCGTGTCCGGGTCCGGCACGGCGACGGCGGTCAGCGTCGGGGCCGTCACCTGGCCCATCCTGCGCCGCGCCGGCTACCGCCCGGACCAGGGCGCGGGACTGCTGGCGGCCGCCGGGGTCGGCGCGATCCTGTCGCCACCGACGCTCGGCGTCGCGGCATTCATCGTCGCCGAATACCTCAACGTCTCCTACCTCACCGTCCTGGGCTGGGCCACCATCCCCACGGTCCTGTACTACCTCGGCATCCTGCTCGCGGTCGAAATCGACGCCCGCCGCCTGCACGCCGCGGGCGTACTGCACGACTCCGGCGACGTCCCAGGGGCACCGCGGCCGGTGTGGAAGTTGTTGGGGCTGTTCGGGTATCACTTTCTGTCGTTGGTGGCGATCGTGGTGCTGTTGCTGGTCGGGGTCAGTGCTACCCGGGCCGTGGTGTATGCGACCGTGCTCACCTTCGTGTTGGCGGTCGCGGATCGTCTTGTGCGCCGGAGGCTCTCCTCGGGGGTCGGCCGAATCTCCGTGCGCGAGTTCGGGACCGGGGTGCTGCGGTCGTTGTCGGTGGGTGTGCGTTCGGCGCTGCCGGTGGTGGCGGTGTGCGCGGCGGCCGGGGTGATCACGGCCATGACCACCAAGACCGGACTCGGCGCGCAGCTCGCCTCGCTGCTGATCCGGATCGCCTCGGCGGTATCGGACAATGCGAGCGTGGTACTCGCCTGCACGGTGGTGCTGGCGGCGGTCGCGCTGGCGCTGCTCGGCCTGGCGGTGCCGGTGACGGCCTCGTTCGTGATCGGCTGGGCGATCATCGGACCGGCGCTGATCCAGCTCGGGGTGCCCGCGCCCGCGGTGGCCATGTTCACCTTCTACTACTCGGTGCTGTCGGAGGTGACGCCGCCGACGGCGCTGGCCGCGGTCGGTGCCTCGGCCATCACCGGGGCGCGCGCCGTCGCCGCCATGTGGCAGGCGCTGCGCTACGCGCTGCCCGCATTCCTGGTGCCGGTGGTGTTCGTGCTGACCGATTCGGGCGAGCATCTGCTCGGCCGCGGCGCCGTACTCGACGTTCTCGCCGTCTCGGCGGTCACCGCGCTGGCGGTGGCGGCGCTCGCGGTCGCCACCGGCGGCTGGATGTACGGCATCGGTCCGGCGGGACCGGCGGCCCGGATCCTCGCCGCCGCGGCCGGGCTGACGCTGCTGTACCCGAGCCCCCTCACCGCCGCCGCCGGATCCGGCCTGCTCGCCGGGTCGGCCGTGGTGGCACTGCTGACGCGGCGCCGGTCGGCGATCCGCGCGTTTCCCGCCGGAGGAGAGTGACATGAGAAGAGCCGCAATCATTGTCGTCGCGGTGGCGGTGTCGGCCGCATTGCTCAGCGGATGCGGTGGCAGGCGCGACAATGCCACCACCGACTCCGGGGGAACGGTGACCTGTCAAGTGCCGCAGGAGGTTCGGGTCGGCATCGCCACCGGCAATGCCACCGGCGTGTACTTCGCGCTCGGCAACGCCTACGCCGAACAGCTGGCGGCGGCCACCGACGGCAAGGTCAAGGCCACCGCCGCGGAGACCGGCGCCTCGGTGCAGAACATCCAGCAGCTGGTCGCGGGGACCTATCAGGTCGCCTTCTCGCTCGCCGACACCGCGGCCGACGCCGTGCTCGGCACCGGCAGTTTCGACGGCCGCAAGCAGCCGGTGCAGGCGCTGTCGCGGATCTACACGAACTACACGCACGTGATCGTGCGCGAGGGTGCCGGTATCAACTCGGTGGCCGACCTGCGAGGCAAGCGGGTGTCCACCGGATCGCCGAAGTCGGGCACCGAGGTCATCGCGAACCGGCTGCTGGCCGCGGCGGGACTGAATCCCGACGCCGATATCGCCGCGCAGCGACTGGATCTCACCAAGACCGTCGACGGGATGAAGGACGGCTCCATCGACGCGATGGTGTGGTCGGGCGGCCTGCCCACGCCCGGCGTCACCGACCTGTTCACCACCGCCCGCGACCGCGTGCGCTTCCTCGACATCTCCGGTCAGCTGAGCGAGCTGCGCAAGGTCAACCCCGGCTACGAACAGGGCGTGATCCCGGCGGCGGTCTACGGCCTGAGCGCCGACGTCCCGACCATCGTGGTCCCCAACCTGCTCCTGGTCCGCGACGACCTCGACGCCAACCTGGCCTGCGTCCTCACCCGCACCCTCTTCGACCGCAAACCCCAACTGGAACAAGCGAACCCGGCCGCCAAGGGCATCACCAAGGAATCCGCCCGCAACACCGCCCCGATAACCCTCCACCGCGGCTCAGAGGTAGCCCTCGGCTGAGAAACGCCCTCCAGCGCGGCCCTACTACGCACCACGCACATCTCCGACGCGGCTCCACGCTCTCGCCCACAGCGCGGCTCCGCACTCTCGCCCACAGCGCGGCTCCGCACTTCCCTACACGGCGCGGCGCCATCCTCAATTCCCCGGCATGCTTTTGGCCGGGGATTCAGGGGATGCGGATCTGTTGGGCGGCGGGGAGGGCGCGGAAGGTGGCGGGTAGGGCTCCGGCCGGGTCGCCGTCGGCGGTGACCGGGACGTTCGGGGCGGTCAATGTGATTGTGGCGGCACGGTATTGGGTGACGGCGGGGTGATCGATGCGCTTTCCGGACGACAATGCGGGCAGCATGCGCAGCATCTCGAGGCGGGACATGACCCCGACCACCGTGAGGTCGAGCAGCCCGTCGTCGAGGACGGCGTCCGGGCAGATCATCATGCCGCCGCCGTAGGTGCGGGTATTGCCGACCGCCACCATCACCGCCTCGGTCTCGACGACGGAGTCCGATTGCCCCGGCACACCGGACAATTCGATCCGATACGGCACCGCCAGTCCGCCCGCAAGCTCGGCGAGTGCGGCGAAGGTGTAGCGCAACGACCCCTTGGGACGGCGCATCCGATTGGCGCGCAACGTCACTCGCGCATCGAAACCGGTCCCGGTGACCGTCGCGAACCGCAGCGGCCCACCGTATTCGGCTGTCACCGTGCCGGATTCGACCGTGCCGAGATCGATCGAGCGAGTACGGCCGTCGAGCACGATATCCGCGGCGGCCACCGCGTCGTCATCCGGAATTCCGAGTTCGCGGGCCAGATCGTTGCCGGTGCCGCCCGGGACCAGCCCCAGCGGCACACCGGATTCGGCGATCGCCTGCAGGGTCAGGCACACGAGCCCGTCCCCGCCCGCGCAGACCACGGCGTTCGGTGCCGCCCCGCCGCCGACGGCCGCGCGCACCAGTCGCACCGACTCGGCGGCCGTATCGCCCCGGATCTCTGTGACCTGCACGCCGCGCTCGGCGAACCGCGCCCGCGCGACGGCCGCCGCGGTCAGCCCCCGCCCCTGACCCGACAGCGGATTGGTCACCAGCAGCACCGACTCGATCGCGCTCACGCATCCTCCTCCGCCACCGAATCCGAATTCGGCCGCGCGGCGGACCTTTCCGATGCCGAGAACCTACCGGCGGTCGGCTCGCTCATGACCGCATCTCGCCGACACTCGATCCTGTCGCGGGCGGAGCGGGAATCAGCTTGCCCGGGTTGAGGATTCCGGCCGGATCCACCGCCTGCTTGACCGCGCTCAGCACCCGGATGCCCAGGTCGCCGATCTCGTCGGGCATCCACGGCCGGTGGTCCTCGCCGATGGCGTGGTGGTGGGTGATGGTGCCCGAGGCCGCGACGATGGCATCGCCCGCGGCCCGTTTGGCCCGCAGCCACTGGGTGATCGGATCGTCGAGCTGCTTGGCCACGACGGTGAAGTACAGCGACGCACCGGTCGGGTAGGTGTGCGAGATGTGGCACATCACCAGCGCCGGGGTGCCCTGGGCTGCCGGCGAATCCGTCAGCGCCGCCGTCACTTTCGCCTTGAGCACGGCCAGGTTCGCCCAGCTGGTCGCGGTTTCCAAGGTCTCGCAGAGGATTCCGGCGTCCAGCAGCGCATCTCGCAGGTACGGTGCGGCGAACCGGCCGTGCTCCCATTCCCGCGCAGGCTGCTCGCCCAGCGCCGTACCGCCCGCGGCTTCGAGCAGCGCAGCGGCCTCGGCGCTGCGCGCCGCCACGTGGGCGGCGGTGCCCTCGAACGTCGTGATCGCCAGGCATCCGGTCACCGCGCTGCCGCCCACATCACCGGAGCGGGCCAGGTTGAGCCCGGTCTCGGCCTCGTCGGACAGCCGCAGCACGGTCGGTGCGGCGCCCTGCTGCACCACCGTCCGCAGGGCCGTCGCGCCGGTGGCGAAGTCCGGGAACGACCAGGCTTGGTAGGCAACCGTTTCCGGCGCCGGATGCACCCGCAGCGTCACCTCCGTGATCACGCCGAGAGCGCCCTCGGACCCGGCGAACAGCTCGCGCAGGTCCGGACCGGCCGCCGACGCCGGGGCGCGGCCGAGATCCAGGGTGCCGCTGGGGGTGGCGATCCGCAGCCGCTGGATCATGTCGTCGAAGCGGCCGTATCCGGCGGACGCCTGGCCCGACGAGCGGGTCGCGGCGAAGCCGCCGATGCTGGCGAATTCGAAGCTCTGCGGGAAGTGGCCGAGCGAAAGCCCGTGCTCGGCAAGGATTTTCTCCGCCTGCGGGCCGGTGAGCCCGGCGCCCAGGGTGGCGGTGCCGCTCACCGGATCGATCTCGCTCACCCCGTCCAGCCGCCGAAGATCCACGGCCACAACGGAATCGAAGCGTCCGCGTGCGGGGTCCACACCGCCGACGACGCTGGTGCCGCCGCCGAAGGGCACGACCGCGATCGCGGCGTCGGCGCATCGGGTCAGCAGCGCGAGCACCTCGTCGTGATCGCCGGGGAAGACGACGGCATCGGGGGCGTCCTGCGGCCCCTCGGCCCGGCGGCGCAGCAGATCGGGGGTGCTCTTACCACCGGCGTGCAGGAGCCGGTCCCGGTGGTCGACCGACACGTGACCCGCGCCGACCACCGCGGACAACTCCGCGAGCTGGGCCGCCGTCAGCGTCGAGTCGCGGAGCGGCACATCGCCCTCATCGCGACGCGCCACCGGCTCACCGGACACCCCGAAAACCTGTGCCAGCAGCGTGCGAATCCGCTCCGGAAGCGGCGCGTGACCGGCCGGAATGCCCCAGGCGTCCCACACCATACTCGGGCGCGACGCCGACCCGCCCGGCATTCCCGACGACGCTTGCTGCTGTGTGTCGACCATGCGTTACAGTCTGACATAGAATGTCAAGCAGTAACGAAGGCCCCGGCGGACCGGCACGGTCGCGCCCACAACCCGGTGGTGACACTCGATGCACACGAACGATGCCGACGAGCTGTCGAGCGTCGACCTGGCGATCCTGGACGCGGGACGGGCCTGTGTCGAAGAGTTCGGGGTGCGCCGCACCACGCTCACGGAGGTGGCGCGCCGCGCCGGGGTGAGCCGCCCGACGGTCTACCGGCGCTGGCCCGATACCCGCTCGCTGATCGCCCAGCTGCTGGTGCGGGAGATGCGCGGCATCGTCGGACAGACGATCCCCACCGGCGGTAGTGCGCGTGCACGCCTGGTCGAGGGGGTGGTCGCCGGTGCCGCGATGCTGCGCGCGAATTCGTTGTTCGCCAAGATCTTCCGCACCGACACCGACCTGATGCTGACCTACGTCTTCGGCCGTCTGGGCCGCAACCAGCGCGAGCTGATCCTGCTGTTCGCCGCCGTGATCCGCGAGGGCCACCGCGACGGCTCCATCCGCGAGGGCAACCCCGAACACCTCGCCACCATGCTCCTGCTGATCGCCCAATCCGCGGTCCAATCCGCCGCCATGGTCGGCAACCTCCTCGACGAACACCACCTGGACGCCGAACTGGCCCGCGCCATAGACGGCTACCTCCTCCCCGACAACGGAGAACGCCTCACATGAACACTCCCGAATTCCCGCACCCCTTATCCGTTCCCGCACCCCCTCCTGGCCCTCGCAAGGGGTGCGGGGACGCGCAGGGGGTGCGGGAAGGTGGGGATTCCGCGCTCAATGCGGGGCGGCGGTGGCGGGAGTGGGGGGAGCTGGGGGCGGGTGGGGTTGTTGATGTGCTGGTGGTGGGGGGTGGGGTTACCGGGGTGGGGGTGGCGTTGGATGCGGCGGCGCGGGGGCTGCGGACGGTGCTGGTGGAGAAGCACGATCTGGCGTTCGGGACCAGCCGGTGGAGTTCGAAGCTCGTGCACGGCGGGTTGCGGTATCTGGCCAGCGGTGGGGTCGGCATCGCGCACGAGAGTGCCGTGGAGCGCGATGTCCTGCTCACCACCACCGCGCCACACCTGACCCGGCCGATCCCCCAGGTCGTTCCGCTGCTTCCGGAGGTCGGACGGGTCCAAAAGGCCCTGGTCCGTACGGGTTTCATGGCCGGAGATGTGCTACGCCGCACGGCCGGAACGCCGGCGGCGGTCCTGCCGCGTTCGCGCCGGGTCGCCGCCGCCGAGGCGTTGCGGCTGGCACCGACGCTGCGCCGCAACGGTTTACGCGGCGGATTGCTCGCCTGGGACGGGCAGCTGGTGGACGACGCGCGGCTGGTCGTGACGATCGCGCGCACCGCCGCCGCATACGGCGCGTCCGTACTCACCCGGGTCGAGGCCCGGCAGGTCACCGGCGATTCGGCGCAGCTGCGCGATACGCTCACCGGCGAAACCCTCACCGTGCGAGCGCGTTCGGTCATCAATGCCACCGGCGTCTGGGCCGATCGGGTCGATCCGAGCATCGAACTGCGACCCAGCCGCGGCACCCACCTGGTCTTCGATGCCGCCGCGTTCGGCGGCCTGAGCGCCTCGCTCACCGTGCCCATCCCGGGCAGCACCAGCCGCTTCGTCTTCGCCTTCCCGGCCGCGCACGGACGGGTCTATCTCGGCCTCACCGACGAGGACGCCCCCGGACCGGTGCCCGACGAGCCCCGGCCGACCGACACCGAGATCGATTTCCTGCTCGACACGGTGAATACCGTGCTGCGGGAACCGTTGCACCGCACCGATATCCGAGGCAGTTTCGCCGGGCTGCGGCCGCTGCTGCGCACCGGCGGCGACAACACCTCCGACATCTCCCGCGAGCACGCCGTGCTGCACTCCCCCGGCGGCCCCATCACCGTCGTCGGTGGCAAGCTCACCACCTATCGGCAGATGGCAGAGGACGCCGTCGACGCGGCCGTGGCCCATGCCGGACTGAGCGCCTCCCCCTGCACCACCAAGCGAATTCCCTTGGTGGGGGCGGTATCCGGCGCCGCCCGCGACCGGATCTCCGCCGCGCCGCTGCTCATCGAACGCTACGGCACGGAGGCCGAGGCGATCGGCGAACTGGCCCACCGCGATCCGGCGCTCGCCGAACCGGTCGCGCCCGGAATCGACGTGCTCCGCGCCGAATTCGCCTACGCGGTCTCGCACGAGGGCGCGCTGGACGAGAACGACCTGCTCGACCGCCGCACCCGCATCGGCCTCGTCGGCGACGACCGCTCCGCCGCCCTGCCCGCGGCACGACTCGCGATCGCAGCGAGCCGCCGCTGACCTCGCCGCTCGGGCACGGCTCAGGACTTGTTGCCGCCCAGGCCGAATCGCACGCCCGTGGGGTCGGCGACGCCCGCCATCCGGCCGTACGGGGTGTCCTCGGCCGGTCGCTCCACCGAGCCGCCCAGGTCCACCACGGTTTGCACCGCGGCATCGACATCGGCCACGCCGAAGCAGACCTCCCAGCCACCCGGCGCCCCGGCGGGCAGGAACGCCGCCCCGTCCATCACCCCGGCCAGCATCGGTGTCTCGGAATGGATTGTGGTGTACCGGAATTCCGGGGTATCGGCGATGGTGAACGGGTCCTGCCAGCCGAACACCTCACCGTAGAACTTCAGCGCGTCCGCGTAGATCGGGGTCTTCAGCTCGAACCAGGACGCGGCGCCGACATGACCGGTCCAGTCCCCGGCGCCGACGATGCCGAGCGCGCCGAACCCGGTGTGCACGCCCGGCTGCCACACGCCCACCCCGGCGCCACCGGGATCGGCGAGGATCGCCATGCTGCCCAGCTCCCCCACCTGCATCGGCGGGACGATCACCCGACCCCCGCGCGCGGCCGCGGCATCCGCGGTGGCCCGCGCGTCGGCGCTGGCCAGGTAGACCGTCCACTGGTCGGGGGCGCCGTCGCTGCCGTCGTTGCGCATGCCGCCCGCGGCGGCGTCGCCGTCCCTGCGGAAGGTGATGTAGCCGCCGAACTCCTCGCCCGCCCGCTCGGCGGTCCAGCCGAACAGCCGCCCGTAGAACTCGATGGCAGCGTCGGGGTCGGAGGTGTACAGCTCGGTCCAGCAGGGATCACCGGGCTTGAAGGTGTAGGACATGGTGGCTCCTCGGTAGGTTTCGGCACGCTCACCAGCTGAGACGACATCCGCCGGGGAAACTCGTCGGTGTTTCGTGCCCGATAGTGGGTAGCGTTTGTGAACTCACCGGCGTACGCTCCAGCCATGACGGAGTGGCAGCCCACGGCGTGCATCCTGTGCGAGTGCAATTGCGGCATCCAGGTCCTGGTGGGGCCGGACGGCCGAACCTTCGACAAGATCCGCGGCGACAAGCTGCATCCGGCCTCCGCGGGGTACACCTGCAACAAGGCGCTGCAGCTGGACCACTATCAGAACGGGCGCACCGGCCGCCTGACCGCGCCGCTGCGCCGCCGCGCCGACGGCGGCTTCGAGGAGATCGACTGGGACACGGCGATTTCCGAGATCTCCGAGCGCCTGACACGGATCGGTGCCGAGCACGGTGGCGAGTCGATCTTCTACTACGGCGGTGGCGGCCAGGGCAATCACCTCGGCGGCGCCTACGCCCCCGCCACCATGGCCGCCTACGGCATGCGTTACCGCTCCAGCGCGCTGGCGCAGGAGAAGACCGGCGACTTCTGGGTCGGCGCGCGGATGGCCGGGCACCCCGTGCGCGCGGATATCGAGCACGCCGAGGTCGCGCTGTTCGTCGGCAAGAATCCCTATCAGTCGCACGGCTTCCCGCGCGCCCGCTCGGTGCTCAAGGAGATCGCCCGCGATCGGGACCGCTCCATGGTGGTGCTCGACCCGGTGCGCACCGAGACGGCGGAACTGGCCGACTACCACCTGCAGCTGCGCCCCGGTACCGACGTCTACCTGCTCACCGCGATGGCGGCAATCCTGGTGCGCGACAACCTCGTCGCGCACGAGTGGCTGGCCGAGCACGCCGACGGGCTCGACGAGGTGCTCGCGGTGCTGCGCGCGGTGCCGATCGAAAGGTACTGCGCCGTCGCCGATGTCGACCTCGGCCTGGTCACCGCCGCCACCCACCGCATCGCACGCGCGGGGTCGGTGGCCGCGCTCGAGGACCTCGGCGTCCAGATGAACCGCTACTCGACGGTGGTCAGCTACGTGGAGAAGCTGGTGTGGCTGCTCACCGGGAATCTCGGCAAACCCGGTACCCAGTACGCCTTTTCGGGCCTGGCCGCCCTCGGCCACGACCGCGGCCACCCGGCCGACTCGGGCCCGCGCAGCCCCGTGGCCGGGGCGCGGATCGTCAGCGGCCTGGTGCCGTGCAATGTGATCAGCGAGGAGATTCTCACCGATCATCCGGCCCGCTACCGCGCCATGTTCGTCGAGAGCGCCAATCCCGCGCATTCCCTGGCGGATTCGGCCCGGATGCGCGAGGCGCTGGCCGCACTGGATCTCGTGGTGGTCGTCGACGTGGCGATGACGGAGACCGCGCGGTTGGCCCACTACGTGCTGCCCGCACCGACCCAGTTCGAGAAGTACGAGGCGACATTCTTCAATTTCGAGTTCCCGCGCAACGTCTTCCACCTGCGCCACCCCGTCCTGCCCGCCCCCGAGGGCGTGCTGCCGGAACCTGAGATCCACGCCCGGCTGGCCGAGGCCGCCGGGGCCGTGGGCGAGGACGATTACGCCCCGCTGCGGGAGGCCCTGGCCCAGGGCCGCGAGGCCTTCGCCATGGCCTTCCTGGGCCTGCTGTCCGATCGGCGGAAGGCGAAACTCGCACCGGTAATGCTGTATCGCACGCTGGGCCCGACCCTGCCCGACGGCGCCGACGCGGCCGCGATGCTGTGGGCCGCGGCCTACAACTGCGCCCGCAAGAACCCGCGCGGAGTCGAACGCGCCGGGTACGGGACGGGTCCGGAGGCCGGGGAGCGCCTGTTCGAGGCGATTCTCACCGGCAAGCACGGCGTGGTCATCACCGACGACGATGTCGACGAGACGTGGAAGCGCCTGCGCGACAGCCGGGTTCAGCTGCACATCCCCGAACTCCTCGAGGTGGTCGCCACCCTCCCGGAGCCCGACACCCACGACGAGTGGCCCTATGTGCTGGCCGCGGGCGAGCGCCGGGCCTTCACCGCCAACACGATCATGCGAGACCCGCACTGGCGCAAGCGCGATGGCGGCGGCGCGCTGCGGATCAGCACCGCCGACGCGCAGCGGCTGGGCCTGTCCGCGGGCGACCGGGTCCGCGTGACCACCCGCCGCGGCAGCACCGAGGTCGCGGTCGAGCCCACCGACCGGATGCGCGCGGGCCACCTGTCCCTGCCGAACGGCCTGGGGCTCACGGTGTCCGACCCCGACGGCACCGTGCTGACCAGTGGCGCGGCCCCCAACGAACTGACCGAGTACGACTCCCGCGACGAGTGGGTCGGCACCCCGTGGCACAAGTACGTCCCCGCCCGCCTCGATACTGTCGACGCATGAAGCGCACCACCTTCGCCACCTGGCCCTGCTCGGTCGCCCGCACCGTCGACCTGATCGGCGACTGGTGGACGCCGCTGGTGCTGCGCGAGGCCTATTACGGCACAACGCGTTTCGACGACTTCGAGCGGGTGCTCGGGCTCAGCCGCAATGTCCTCACCCAGCGCCTGACCCGCCTGACCGAGGAAGGCATGCTCGACCGCGTGCGGTATCAGGACCGTCCGCCCCGCTACGAGTACCGGCTCACCGAGAAGGGCCGCGACTTCTTCCCGGTGCTGCTGGCCGTCATGCGCTGGGGCGACCGCTGGGTCGCCCCGGAGGCCGGTCCCCCGGTCGTGCTGCACCACGACACCTGCGACCACGACACCCACGCCGAGGTGGTCTGCGCCCACTGCCGTGAGCCGCTGCGGCACGGCGAGGTGTCCTCGCGGCTGGGCCCGGGATTCCCCGACCGGCATCGCGAAAACGCCCTGGCCACCGGCCGATTCACCGCCTGAGCCGTTACCGGGAGGTGTCGGCCTCCAGCTTCGGCACCAGGCGCTCGAGCATGCCTTCCAGGAGTCGCTCCTCCTGCGGATCCAGCTCCGCCAGCGCCTTGTAGGCGCGCACCTGTGAGCCGCGGATCTGCGCGGCCAGCTCCCGGCCCTGCTCCGTCGCGGCCAGGTATTTGACCCGCCGGTCCGAGGGATTGACCGTGCGCCGGACCAGCCCCCGCGCCTCCATCCGATCCGCGACACCGGTCAGGTTGGACGGATCACACGCCAGCCGCCCGGCCAGCACCCGCATGGGCAGCTCGTCCGGCGGCTCGTTCAGCGCCAGCAGCAGCTTCGCCTGTGTCAGCGTCAGCCCGTGATCCTCTGCGGCGGTGAGGAAGTCGTGCAGATACGCGGAGACGAATCGCGATATCAGCAATGCGAGCGTGCTCTGCGTTGTGGCCGGGCTCATAGGGGTGATCCTACCGCTGCGTTTGACAACCGCGATCATTGAATCCTTAGATGCTTGAATACTTCAAACATATGCGTGTTCAAGCTTCTGGGAGGTTTCCGAGATGGAGCGAAAGGGCTCGCTGCTGACCGGCGTCCTCGCATTCGCGGCGATGATCGTGACGGTGATGCAGACCCAGGCGGTCCCCATCCTGGGCCTGATCGCCACCGAGCTGGGGGTGTCCACGACCTCGGTGAGCTGGGTGACGACGGCGACGCTGCTGTCGGCGGCCGTGTGCACGCCGCTGCTGGGCCGCATCGGCGACCTCTACGGCAAGAAGCCCACGCTGCTGGCGGTGCTGGTGGTGGCCGCGGTCGGCTCCACGGTGTCGGCGCTGGCCGATTCGCTGGGCGTGCTGCTGGCCGGGCGGACCCTGCAGGGCGTCGCGACCGCGATCTTCCCGCTGGCGCTGGCGATGCTGCGCGAGGAGGTCCCCGCGGCCCGCCTGCACCACGCGATGGCGATCGTCAGCGGCACGCTGGGCTTCGGCGGCGGGCTCGGCCTGGTGGCCACCGGTCTGCTCACCAAGGGCTCCGACCCCGACTACCACGTGGTGTTCTGGTTCACCGCGGCGCTGTCGGTGGTGGCGCTGATCGCGGCCGCCGTCGCCGTGCCCGCCACCGGGAAGCGGCATCCGGGCAGCGTGGACCTGCCGGGCGCGATCACGCTGGGCGGCTTCCTGATCCTGCTGCTCCTGCCGATCTCCCAGGGCCACGAGTGGGGCTGGACATCGGCCGCGACGCTGGGCTGCTTCGCCGCCTCGGCCGTGCTCGCGGTGGCGTGGGTGCTCACCGAGCGCAGGGTTCCGGCGCCGCTGGTGGACCTGAAGATGTTCACCCACCGCCCCGTGCTGTTCACCAACCTGGCCGGGATGTTCGTCGGCTTCTCGATGTTCCTGCTGTTCATGGGCATCTCGTACCTGGCCCAGATGCCGAAGCACCTGGCCGGGTACGGATTCGAGGCGTCGATCCTGCGCGCCTCGGTGGAGTACCTGCTGCCCACCGCGCTCGCGTCGATGGCCGCCGCGCCGATCGGCGGCATGCTGGTCGGACGGGTCGGCGGGCGCCGGGTGCTCGCGCTGGCCGGTGCGGTCGGGCTCGCGGGCTTCGCCTGGCTGGCGCTCGCGCACGACTCGACCGCCTCGGTGATCGGGGGCGGCGTGATCGTCGGTGCGGCGATCAGTCTGGCGTACGCGGCCATGCCCGCACTCATCGCCGGTGCGGTCCCGCATCATCAGAGCGGCATCGCCAACGGCATCAACTCCATCTCCCGCACGGTCGGCAGCTCGCTGGGCAGCGCGATCATCACCACGCTGCTGACCGCGAAACTGCTTCCGCACCTGCCGCTCCCGCAGGAGAGCCAGTTCGCCGTCGCCTTCTGGGTCGGCGCGGGAGCCTGTGCCGCAACGATTCTCGCGGCGATGGTCGGCCTGCGCCCCGAAAACCGGAGCGCAGCACCGCAATCCACCGAGGAGTCCGCGCCGGTGGAACCGGCGCCCGCGGGCTGAGCCCGGCCGTGGGGGGGGGGGGCGGGGGGGGCAGGGGGGCGGGGGGGGGGGGGGGGTTTTACCGCGGGGGCGGGGGGGGGATTTCGGGGGGGGGGGGGTTAAGGGGGTGGGGCGGGCCGCCGCCCCCCCCCCCCCCCGGGGGCGGGG
>NZ_JARWQD010000315.1 GCF_029869545.1 Nocardia wallacei
GGGGGGGGGGGGGGGGGGGGGGGGGGGGGCCCCCCCCCCCCCGGTTTCTCGTGGGGCCGGGTCAGCCCGGGGGGGCGGGGGTGTTGATTCGGTTGAAGTACTCGATGGCTACGGCGATGCCTGCCACGCCGCCGACGGTGATCATGCCCGCCGCGGCACCCAGGGGGGCGGCCAGGGCGGCGCCGGTGAGGCAGCCGCCGATCGCGCCCGGGATGATCAGGAACGGCGTGCCGACGAGCGCGCCCAGGGCGCAGCCGGCGCCGAGGCCGATGACGGTGCCGACCAGCGTGCCGACGCCGGTCGCCAGCGCGAATTCGGTGCCGGCGTTCGACATCGCGTCGTCCATCTCCTCGCGCGAGGCGACGTCGTGCAGCATCGGGGCCGGGTGGGCGGCCGCCGGGTCGACGCTCGGGGTCAGCGTGATCTTGTTAGGACCCTCGGTCTGGGCCGCGATCGGGTACTCCAGGCCGTCGCGCAGGTAGCTCAGCGGAAATCCAGCAACCACGTTGCCGAGATTGTCGCGGACCTGTAGCTGGTTGCCCTCGGTGTCGATCGAACCGGCATCGGTCTGCAGCACCACGGACTTGTCGACCACGTTCGCGTTGTAGTGGATATCGGGATTGTCGACCACCGCGGGCTGCGCGTAGGCCGAACCGGCACTGATCCCGACAGCCGCGATGACCAGTGCGGATGTCGCGGCGAACTTCCTGAACTTCATACCCTCGAACACTTTCTGTCAGCAGTTGCGCCACCAACCTCCGGCGCGCGCAGGCTCGGAAAAATGAACCTGTCTGTAGGTTCACCCGAGTTGATTACAGATCGGTAACATACTGTGCCGAAGGGTCGCTGGAAAAGTGCCAGACGTGTTAAAAGGCCGCAAATTCGGACACAGAATCGCCTTCTGACGGGCTCAGCAAACTCTCAGCTTGTTTTCTGTGAGATGTGTTACAGCGCCATCCCGTCAGGCATCGACCGGATGCTGCCCGGCACCGCGGACGGAGACCGCCGGAGAGCAGTTCGCGAATGCGCCAGCGGGCGGCGCATCACGCGAATTACACTGGTACATATGCGTTTCGGCTTGGACTACGCCGCCGGCAGACCGGGCGGCCGAGCCATCCGGGCCGCCGGGTACGACTTCGTGGTCCGGTATCTGTCCCCGGGCGGGCCGACCCTGCCGGGCAAGCTGCTCACTCCCGAGGAGGCCGACGATCTACGCGCGCACGGCGTGTCGATCGCGTCGAACTGGGAGACCACCGCCACCCGCATGCTCGACGGCTACGGCGCCGGTGTCACCGACGCCGGGGCCGCGCTGGCCCAGGTGCTGCGGTGCGGCGGCCGCACCGACCGGCCCATCTATTTCTCGGTCGATTTCGACGCCACCCCGGCCCAGCAGGTGCCCATCAACGCCTACCTCGACGGCGCGGCCACCGTGCTCGGCCGCGAGTGGGTGGGGATCTACGGCGGGTACTGGCCGGTGAGCCGCGCCCTGGATGCCGGGGTCGCGCGCTGGGCCTGGCAGACCGATGCGTGGTCGGGCAGCAATGTCGAGACGCGGCGGCAGCTGCACCAGACCACGCGGCAGGTGGTGGTCGGGGGCGTGGTCTGCGATGTGAACGAGGCGGAGGCCGAGGATTTCGGCCAATGGGATCAGGAGGGACCGGACGTGACGCCGGAACAGGACGCGATTCTGCGCGATATTCAGATCCAGCTGCGCGGACCCGGCCTGTCCGGCTGGCCGCAGTTGGGCCAGGACGCGGAGGGCCGCAATCGCACGCTGGTGGACGGGGTATCCGGCGCGCTGGCATTGATCGACGAATTGCGCACCGAGATAGGCGATCTGGAGGCGACGGTCGCGGAGCTCGAGCAGGAGGTGGAGCGGCTGTCGGGCCGCCGCTGGCCGTGGCCGCTGTCGCTGCTGGAGGGCCCGGCGGGCTTGGTCGGCGATCAGCTGGCGCGGTTGGAGGCACTGCTGCCCGACCTGCCCCTGCCGGGGCGGGGCGACGAGGGCACGGACCGGGCCGACGGCGGGCCGCAACGGGCAACGGGCGCACCCACTTCCAAGTGAGCGCCTTGCCGCGATGGGAGAACTCGCCCGACCGGGCTACAAAGTGGCGATGAGCGGGTTCTCCCGATGCCCTCGGGGGAACCCGCCCTCGCGAATGAGAGTACCGGCGGCACAGCACGAAATCATCACTTCGATGAGACTTTTTCATTCCCCAAAAACCAACTACCAGTAGGTAGTTCGCCATCCAGCAATCATAAGGCAATCGAACGGAGTTTCGCTCGCGCAGCTCCCCACCCGTCCGGCGGGTAGCCACCGGAACGCCGCATACCGGCATATCTGCCATGTCGGACAGGAGCTGATGGGACCGAACGGTCTGTTATCGAAGCGGTCATTACCGCACGAAGCGGGCACACTTCGAGTTATCGTCGGTTGGCACGAACACGACTCGCTCCCAAGGAGATTCCGATGGCTGTCACCGTGTCCCTCGACAAGGCGCTCGACAAGGCGTATGAGAACAAGACGCTGAAGGAGATCCTGTCCGCTCCCCCGTCGGCACTGGCAGGGCTCACCGAAAAGCACGACGCCCAGCTACTGGATGCCCTGGGTGTCAAGACCGTCGCCGACCTGGCGGCCAACAAGTACTTCCGGCTCGCGGCCGCCCTGGCCGATCTGGCCGACAAAGAGGGGTAACCCCTACAGACGACGCCGCGGGGCCCCCGGAAGCGCAACGGGGGCGGGGGGGGGGCCCGGGGGGGCGGACACCCGGGGGGGAGGTAAACCCCCCCCCCCCCCCCGGCCCCCCCCCCCCCCGCCCCCCCCGCCCCCCCCCGGGGGGCCCGCGGTGCGTCCGAGGGGCGCTACAGCCGCGTGGGATCGATCAGCCCGCGCCGGACCGCGGCCACCAGCCGCCGCGGCACCCGATGAACGACGCCCCCGACGCTGACCGGCACCAGGTCGGGTGGCGTCGCCTTCCAGTTCGCCCGCCGGCTGCGGGTGTTCGCCCGCGACATGCGCCGCTTGGGAACCGCCATGCCTAGTCCTCCCCTCGATCGGACCGGACCGCGGAATCCGCTTGGCCGCGTTGCCGTCTGCCGTATTTGCGTTCGAACTTCTCCACCCGCCCCTGGGTGTCCAGCACGCGGTTGGCGCCGGTCCAGAACGGATGGGAGTCTGAGGTGACATCGACGGTGATCAGCGGATAGCTGTTGCCGTCGGTCCACTCCGCGGTCCGGGTGCCGGTGGCGGTGGACCGGGTGAGGAATCGCTTGCCGGTGCTCACGTCCTCGAAGATCACCGGATGGTAATCGGGGTGGATCCCTGACTTCATGGGCCTACCTTTCGTTCGTGCGCTGCTCGCCGGTCGGCGAGGCGCTGTGTGCCGGGTCCGCGGTGCCGCCGTCCTCGCACGGGTCGGAATGCCACTGGCCGAACGGGTCCTCCCACTGCGCGACCAGCTCCGGGGCGCCGCGCACCAGCAGCAGCTCGGCCTCGTCGACCAGGGCCCAGTGCAGGGCGTGGCGAATCTCGTTCGGGTCGGCGTCGCAGGCCAGCACGATCAGGGAGATGTCGCGGTCGCCGAAGTGCTCGTCCCAGCGCAGCGCGGCCATCGCCTGCCGATCGGGGTCGGCGGCGGCCCGCTCGCGCGGGTCCAAGGCCGCCAGCCAGCGACCCGCGCTCCCGACCCGCAGCCCGCCGCCCGCCGACTCCAGCCACACGACCTCGTCGGGCTGGGTCGCCAGCCAGATCCGGCCGCGGGCGGTGACGACGCCGTCGAACAGCACGTCGAGGGCCTGGTGCAGGCGAGCCGGGTGGAACGGCCGGTCGGTGACGAATTCGACCAGCGTCACGCCGTGCTCGGTGTCCAGCGGCGGCTGCCCGCGCAACAGCGGGGCGTGCGCGTCGAAGATCCGGCCGCGCCGGGAGTCCGCCGGGATCCGCGCGAGGATGTCCTCGATCTCCCTGGCGTCCAAGGCATTCGGCTCGCCCGACCACACCACGGGCGCCTGCGGGATCAGCCTGTCCAGCACCGCCTGCAGCCGCGCCGCATCGACGCCGTCGAGTTCCCGGCCCGCGAAAATCACGGCGGCATCGGCGAATTCGGCCTGCCCGACGGCGAGCTGCGCCACCGTCCGGTCGTCGTCGGCATCGGCCAGTCCGCGCTCGGCGAGGGTCTCCTCGCTCAGCGCATCGGGCAGCCAGGTCCGTGCGTCGAGGCAGGTGACCACGGCCTCGATGCGCACATCCCGCCCCGCCGGGCCGTCGACGCGGCCCACCACGCCCGCGACCGGAACCTCGTCGATCGCATGGCATACCGCCTCCGCCTCGAAGGCCGGATCCAGCGCGATCACGATGCGCCGCACCGAATCCCGCGCGGCCAGCTGCACCAGCAGCGGCAGCAGATCCGCGCGCAGCGTGCAGGAGACGCAACCGTGCGCGAGCTCGTGCACGGTGTCATGCTCGATGAGACCGTCTCCGGCGCCGACCGGCGGGGCGGGCAGGTACGAGACCGTACGGCGGACGATGCCCTCGCGCAGTTCGGACAGGTCGTGTCGGACCACCACGGTGCCGGGCGTGTCCCGCAGCATCCGCGCCAGATGATCCACACCGGTCGCGGCGAGTCCCTCGAACCCGGCCAGCATCACGACCGGCGTGCGGCGGTCGGGATGAGACACCACCGGAACCCCTTTCGACAATGATTTTCATTTACCGTTCGCCCACGGTACAGTGTCGACCGGCCATTGTCGAAAATGATTGTCATTGCGGTGTGAGCGACGGGCCCGGCGGCACGCTGCCGCGGTCCGGGAGCACCGCCCATCGAGTACAGGAGGGCTCCTATGTCGGCTCACTGCCAGGTCACCGGGCGCAAGCCGGGCTTCGGCAAGTCCGTCTCGCACTCACATGTGCGGACCAACCGGCGCTGGGATCCGAACATCCAGCGCAAGACCTACTACCTGCCCAGCGAGGGCCGCCGGATCACGCTGACCGTCTCGGCCAAGGGCATCAAGACCATCGACCGCGACGGCATCGAGGCGGTCGTCGCGCGGCTGCGCGCACGCGGGGAGAAGATCTGATGGCACGCAACGAGATTCGGCCGATCATCAAGCTGCGCTCGACCGCCGGTACGGGCTACACCTACGTCACCCGCAAGAACCGGCGCAACGATCCGGACCGCATGGTCCTGCGCAAGTACGACCCTGTCGTCCGCAAGCACGTGGACTTCCGAGAGGAGCGCTGACCATGGCCAAGAAGTCCAAGATCGCCCGCAACGAGCAGCGCAAACTCGTCGTCGAACGGTATGCCGAGCGCCGGGCCGAGCTCAAGGAGCTCATCCGCAACCCGGCCACCCCGGACGAGCAGCGGGCGGCGGCGCAGTTCGCCCTGCAGCGGCTGCCGCGCGATGCCAGTCCGGTACGCTTGCGCAATCGGGACGCCACGGATGGACGCCCGCGTGGTCATCTCCGGAAGTTCGGTCTCTCGCGCGTGCGCGTGCGCGAGATGGCCCACCGGGGGGAGCTGCCCGGTGTACACAAATCGAGTTGGTAGACCACCCCGGAGCTCACGCCGAGAAAGGATGCTGACATGGCCGTGAAGCGAGCACCCTCGAAGAAGGTCCGTGCCGAGCAGGCGCGCCGCCCGAAGAAGAACCCCCTGATCGCCGCCGGTATCGAATACGTCGACTACAAGGACGTGAACCTGCTGCGCACGTTCATCTCCGACCGCGGCAAGATCCGCAGCCGCCGCGTCACGGGCCTCACCCCCCAGCAGCAACGGCAGGTCGCCACGGCCGTGAAGAACGCCCGCGAAATGGCCCTGCTGCCGTTCACCAGCCGCTGATCCCGGCCAAAAGCGCGCCGGGAAATGAAAGGGTGGGCGTGCGCTGGGAATGAGAAGGCGCGCGCTGGGGATTGAGGTTGCGCGGGCCGGATGGCGCGGTCGTAAGAGGAGCCCCGATGCTCGGCATCGGGGCTCCTTTGGTGTGGGGTGTTCGGGTCAGGGGATGGTCAGGACCTGGCCGACGTTGATGGCGTCGGGGTTGTCGACGCCGCTGGCGCCGGCGATCTCCAGGTAGCGGTTGCCGTCGCCGTAGAAGCGCTCGGCGATCGCCCACAGGGTGTCGCCCGGCTCGACCGTGTAGGTGCGCGGCTCCGGAGCGGGCGGCGGCGCCTGCTCCTCCACGACCGCCGCCATCTCGACCTCGGGCTCCGACGCCGGGAGCGGGTTGTCGGTGACGGTGTCCGAGGCCCACACCGCGCTGCCGTCCCGGCCGTACAGCACGAGGTTGCGGTCCGATTGCATGACCAGCCTGTCGACATCCTTGCCGTTGGTGTCGGTGGCCCAGGCGGGCCCGCTGTCGGCGTAGAGCACGAAGTTGCCGTCGTCCTGCAGGACGGCGCGCTGCACACCCCGCTCGTGCGTATTGGTCGCCCAGACGACGCCGCCCGGTTCGGAAAGCACCAGGTTACCGTCGTTCTGAAGCGTCAGGGTGTACGCGCCGCCCTGCAGGGATTGGCCGAGACCGAGTTCTTCGCCCACGTTCAGGGAGTCGCCCACGATAGTTTCCTTTCGGAGAAGGGGATCACTTCGTCGGTAGCAAGATGGCGCCCGAACCGCGTTCGCTCATCGTTTGCGAACGATAGTTGTCCGGCCTCCGCAGCGCAGCGTTTACGCACAGTCGTTGCAGAAAGTTCACTGGGTCGTCGGGGTCTGCGACCGGTGCGGACCGGCGATCGCGGCCCACTAGGGTGGACGATCATGAACTGGATCTCGGGACGGCGCCGCGCGGCCGCCACCGGTGTGCTGTTGTCGGCCCTGCTCGCCGCGGCGTGCGGCGGCACCGACGACGGTGGGACACAGGCGAATACGAGCACGAGCGCCCCCTCGGGCCCGAATGCCCCGATCGAGCTGGAACAACCGCAACCCGGGCGGATGTTCACCGCGAATCCCGCCCTCGTCGGCGCGCGGCCGATCCCGTTCGAGAGCTGGAATCGGATTGCCCCCGACCGGATCGCGGTGAACTTCCAGGTCGGCTCGCCCGAATGCTACGGCGTGGACGCGAGCGCGACCGAGACCGACAGCACGGTCACCGTCGAACTGCGCTCGGGAACGCTGCCGGAGGCGGTCGGGCGGATGTGCACGATGATCGCGGTCTTCGGCACCCTCGAGGTGCCGCTGAAACAACCGCTCGGCGATCGAAAGGTGCTCAGCGCCAAGTAGATTCGGCGCAAACGCAAATGCAAGCACAACGGAAGGCAGCACCGCGAAACCGCGCTGTGACCTCGATCACTATACGGTGCCATGCTGCGTTTATAGCTGGCTGATCTCACGCGAGACCACCGCGCCGGTGATACTTTCCCTGACACAGACCACACGAACCACCGGACTCGCGCCCGGCCCCGGCCGGGTCAGCGAAACCCGGGTGCCGGGATGAGGAAGGCCCGGCGGCTGGATGAGACGAAGCCCTGCGCGGAACGGTATTTCGCGCAGGGCTTCGGCTTTCGGTGACCTCAGTGGGCGAAGTGCCGCGCCCCCGTCAGATACATCGTCAGCCCGGCTTCCCGGCAGGCGTCGATGGTCAGCTGATCGCGCACCGAACCACCCGGCTGCACAATGGCTTTCACCCCCGCCGCGATCAGCTGCTGCGGGCCGTCCGGGAACGGGAAGTAGGCATCGGAGGCCGCGACCGAACCCTTCGCGCGGTCCCCGGCGCGCAGCACCGCCAGATGCACCGCATCGACCCGGTTGACCTGCCCCATGCCGACGCCGACCGAGGCGCCGTCGTGCGCCAGCAGGATCGCGTTCGATTTCACCGCACGGCAAGCGCGCCAAGCGAATTCGAGATCGGCGAGGGTCGCCGCATCGGCGGCCTCGCCCGCGGCCAGGGTCCAGTTGGCCGGATCGTCGCCCTCGGCGTCGACGATATCGGACTGCTGCAGCAGCGCGCCGCCGCTGATCGGGCGCAGCTCCACGCCCCCGCGGCGCGGCCGATCGGCGACCAGGATGCGCACATTCTTCTTGCGCTGCAACACTTCCACCGCGCCGTCGGCGTAGCCGGGGGCGACGATCACCTCGGTGAAGATCTCGGCGACCTGTTCTGCCATCCCCACGGTCACCTCGCGATTGGCCGCGATGACGCCGCCGAACGCGCTGACCGGATCGCACGCGTGCGCCTTGCGGTGCGCCTCGGCGATATCGGCGCCGATCGCGATGCCGCAGGGGTTGGCATGCTTGACGATCGCCACGGTGGGCGCGGTGTGGTCCCACGCCGCCCGCCACGCGGCGTCGGCATCGGTGTAGTTGTTGTACGACATCTCCTTGCCGTGCAACTGCTTTGCCTGCGCCAGGCCCGCGACCGCGCCGTCGGCCGCGTACAGCGCCGCGGGCTGGTGCGGATTCTCGCCGTAGCGCAGCACCGCCTCGCGGGTCCAGGTCGCGCCCAGCCACTGCGGAAAGCGCTGCCCGGCAGCGGGATCGGCGGTCAGCACGTCGGTCATCCAGCTCGCCACCGCGACGTCGTAGCTCGCGGTGTGCTGGAATGCCTTGGCCGCCAGCGTGGTTCGCTCGGCGAGGGTGAATCCGCCGGACTTCACCGCGGCCAGCGCATCGTCGTAGTCCCCGGTATCGACGACCACCGCCACCGACGGATGGTTCTTGGCGGCCGCGCGCACCATGGACGGGCCGCCGATGTCGATCTGCTCGACGCACTCGTCGGGGGTGGCACCACTCGCGACGGTCTCTGTGAACGGGTACAGGTTCACCACCACCAGGTCGAACGCCTCCACGCCCAGTTCGACCAGCTGTTCGGCGTGCTCCGGCTTGCGCAGATCGGCCAGGATGCCCGCGTGCACCCGCGGATGCAGGGTCTTCACCCGACCGTCCAGGGTTTCCGGGAACCCGGTCAGATCCTCCACCTTGGTCACCGGGACGCCGGCGTCGGCGATGCGCGCCGCGGTCGACCCGGTCGACACCAGCTCCACGCCCGCGGCGTGCAGCCCGGTGGCCAGCTCGACGAGCCCGGCCTTGTCGTAGACGCTCACCAGCGCCCTGCGGATCGGTTTGCGCTCAGTCACCGGAAAACTCGCTCATCTGGGATTACTGCCTTTCGTCCATCGGAGACAATGCCTCGGGTCGCGACGGCGGCCACCACATCGGCCAGCAGCCGCCGCTCCACCACCTTGATCCGCTCGTGCAGGGTCGCCTCGTCGTCACCGGGCAGCACCGGCACCGCCTCCTGGGCGAGGATCGGCCCGGTATCGATACCGGCGTCGACCAGGTGCACGGTGGACCCCGTCACCCGCACCCCGTAGGCGAGTGCGTCGCGCACGCCGTGCGCGCCCGGGAACGACGGCAGCAGCGCGGGGTGCGTGTTGATGATCCGGCCGCCGAAACGCCCGAGGAACGCCGGGCCGAGGATCCGCATGAAACCGGCGGACACGACGAGATCGGGCCGGTGGTCGGCGACGGCGGCGGTCAGTGCGGCGTCCCAGGCCGCCCGATCGGAATGCTCGCCCGACGCCACCCGGAAGTGTGGGACACCGGCGGCCTGCGCGTGTTCGGTTGCGCCGCACGGCCGGTCGACACCCACGGCGACCACCCGCGCGGGGTAGTCGGGCTGCCGGGTGGCCGCGAGCAGCGAGTGCAGCAGCGAGCCGGTACCCGAGGCGAGCACGACGACGGTCGCGGGTGCGGTGGGCGGCACCTGCTGGGCGGACGGGGTCGTCAGCGCTCTACTCCCTGTGTGTCGGACCGGCGGAGTCGGCGGCTACGAGGGACCGCCGCCTAGAGCCTAACGACCGCCGGTTGCGCCACCGTCGGGTAGGTCCGCCTCTACCACTTCCGCGTCGACGATGTCGGCGGATTCGTCCAGATCGTCGGGTCCGGAGCCGCTCGGGGCGTCGGCGAGGGCGGGTTGCTCCTCCACCAGCTCACCCTCGACCACGTCGCCGTCCACCACGCCCGCGTCGTCATAGTCGTCGTAGCCGTCGTCGTAGTAGCCGTCGGCACCGTCATCGTCGTAGCCGTACTCGTCGTACAGGTAACCGTCCCCCTCGTCGGCATATCCGTCGCCAACCAATGTCGCGGGCCCCGCCGACGGCAGGAACCAGCGCGCGCACACCAGGCCCACCAGCCCGGGAATCGCCAGCCAGGCGAAGGTGAGCGCGACGGTCAGCCCCACCGCGGGCCCGATGTGACCGAACGACCCCGCGGTGCCACCGGCCAGGCCACCGAGCACGGCCATCGCCACCGCCGACAACCCCGCGGCGGTCAGGGTCGCCCAGGGCGCGCGGATCTCGTCATAGGAGGTGCGCGCGCAGTCCATGCCGGTCCAGACGCCGACCGCGGCCGGGGCCAGCAGCAGCACGGGCCACCAGCCCGCGGCGGGCCCGGTGGGCACCGCGGCGAGAATCGGCAACCCCGGGACCGGCGCTCCCGCAACGGAGAACACGCTCAGCGCGCCGGGACCGATATGCACGTCGGCGCCGACCAGCAGGCCGGTCACGTCGATCGCGACGTTCGGCAGGTATGCCGCCGACAGCAGGGTCAGGCCGAGGACGCCGCCCACATTGCCCGCCGCGGCGTAGGTGTCGCCGAGCCGCGACCAGTGCGCGAGGAGCGAAACGACGGTGACCGCGGCCGCGACCAGCAGCAGTCGCAGCAGCGCGCGCAGTGCCGCCCGCGCGCCGGGCGCCACCCAGTCGGGCAGCACGGCGAACAGCTGCTCCCGCAACGGGTTCCGCCGACTCGCGATGCCCGCCACCGCCGCCACCAGGTGCAGGCCGCCCACCCAGCCGAAGGCGGCCAGCGTCGCGGGCGGCTGCAGCGCCACCACCGCCGAGGCATCCTCGGCCACGGCCAGGCAGACCGCGGTGATCACCAGGGGCCCGGCCAGCGCGGCGCCCACGATCCAGCCCAGGTCGGCGCGCGAGGCGTCCGGTTCCACCGCCCGGGCGCAGTCGCGCGCGACGAACCACATCACCACGCCCGTCGGCAGCAGCGGCAGCAGGCTCAGCGATGCCTTGCCGATCACCAGCGGAACCTGATGCACCGCAAGCCATCCCGCGGCGATCGCACCGGAGGCGCCGGTCATCGCACTGCCCGCCGACAGCAGCGTCGCGAGCACCACCGCCACCACGACGATCACCGTGACACCGGAGGTCCGCGCGGCGATGAACGCCAGCACCCTGGCCCGCTCCGGGCTGAGGGAGAGAAAGACGCTGTCCTCGGGGGGCGTGCGCCCGGATCCGGCGCGACGCCCCGCGGGCCGGTCCGGCGGTTCCCGGTGCTCGTCATATCGAGCCAGCGAGGATCTCATGACACCACCTTGTCGATCGTGCGCATCCACCGGAGCGATCCAGGCGAGCCGGCGGATGCCACCGGCGGCGCGACGTTCCCGGTCGAGAATCCGGCCACGGACGAGCCGTCGGCCCACGTCGCCGACGCGACACCGGAAGACGCGATGCGCAGTGGATGCCGCGGCCGCGAATGTCCTGCCGCCCGGAAGCTCGATACGCATGCGCGAACCGAAACCGACGACGACGGCCGTGCCCAAGCAGCGCCCGGCGCGCGAAATCCCGCGCGGACGGGCCGCTGCACACCTCACTCACAAGCACTGAGCGTGACACCCGAACACGCGTCGGCGAGCCAGGCGCGCCGCGTAGGGGCACGACCGGACTCGCCGACGTACGAGATGTGGAGTTACTTCTGGTCGTCCTCGGGGCGGAACGCCTTGGTGGCGTCCGCGGCCGGGTTGGCGGCCTGGCCCTCGCCGAACGGCTGGTTCTGCGAACCCTGGGCGCCCTGGCCCGACTGGCCCGACTGCCCGAAGTTCAGCCCGCCGTACTGCTGGCCCGCGGCGGGCTGTGCGCCGAAGTGCTGGGTGGCGTTCTCGTCACCGGCAGGCTGCTGCGGGCGCTGCTGCGCGCCGTAGGCCGACTGCCCACCCTGCGCACCGTACTGCTGGCCCTGCTGGCCGTAGGACTGCTGCCCCGGCTGGCCTTGCTGACCGGCCTGACCGTACTGCTGCTGGCCGTACTGCGACTGGCCCGCCTGACCCGGCTGCCCGTAGGACGGCTGCTGCTGCCCGTACTGCCCGTAGGACTGCTGACCGGCCTGGCCCGGCTGCCCGTATTGCTGCTGGCCGTACTGCCCGTACTGCTGCTGACCGGCCTGGCCGCTCTGCCCGTAGGAGGGCTGCTGCCCCTGACCGTAGGATGCCTGCTGACCGTAGCCGCCCTGACCGCCGAAGCCCGCGACCGCCGGCTTCGGCGCCGGTGCGGACATGATCTCGGCCTCGAACAGCACCGCGACCACCGCGGCCGCGGTCTGCACCAGCGCCAGGAACAGCACCACCCAGGCGCCCCACGCGAGGCTGATCTCGTCGGGCAGGGTGAACGCCTGCACCAGCAGGCCCAGGAATCCGGCGGCACTGGCCGCGGCGGCGGCGCCGACCCAATTCTGTTTGCGCAGCAGCGAAATGGCCGCCAGCAGACCGCCCAGCAGCAGGAACACCAGCAGCGGCGAGATACCGATCGCCTTGAAGAAGGTCTCCGACTGCTCCTCGGTGCGCACGCCCATGCCGAGGTCCTGGGCCTTCGTCTTGGCGAAGGCGGTGAAACCCAGCAGGAAGTTGATGATGCCCAGCGCGGCGACACCCACGGTCAGAAAGTACGGCAGACCCTTGGCAGCCCCGTCACTCGATTCCGGGGTGGGCGATCCTGCACCGGTACCGCTTCCCGGCTGGCCGTAGCTGGGCGCGGAGGAGGGCGTCGGTGCGGGCGCGTTGTACCCGGAGCCCCCGGTCGGGTATGACATGTCGTCGTCTCCTATCGAGTCCTTCATGGTCTACACGGCTGGATGCCCTCACTGACGCTACTGCAATCGCGCGTCCTGGTCACGAGCACAGCATCCGGGCAGATACTCGAACGACGAGGGCCGCCTTCCCCGGAACGGCAAGGCGGCCCTCGTAACACCCGTGGATCAGGCGGTGACGCTGGCCTTCTCCAGGATGGCGCGTGCCAGGGCGGCGGTCTCGGACGGCGTCTTGCCGACCTTCACGCCCGCGGCCTCCAGGGCCTCCTTCTTCGCCGCGGCGGTGCCCGACGAACCGGAGACGATGGCACCCGCGTGGCCCATGGTCTTGCCCTCGGGGGCGGTGAAGCCCGCGACGTAGCCGACGACCGGCTTGGTCACGTTCTCCTTGATGTAGGCCGCGGCCCGCTCCTCGGCGTCGCCGCCGATCTCGCCGATCATGACGATGAGCTTGGTCTCCGGATCCTTCTCGAACGCCTCGATGGCGTCGATGTGGGTGGTGCCGATGACCGGGTCACCGCCGATGCCGATCGAGGTGGAGAAGCCGAAATCACGCAGCTCGTACATCATCTGGTAGGTCAGGGTGCCGGACTTGGACACCAGGCCGATCGGGCCCTTACCGGTGATGTTGGCCGGGGTGATGCCGACCAGCGCCTCGCCGGGGGTGATGATGCCGGGGCAGTTGGGGCCGATGATGCGGGTCTTGTTGCCCTTGTCCACGTTGTAGGCCCACGCGTAAGCCGTGTCCTGCACCGGGATGCCCTCGGTGATGACCACCAGCAGCGGGATCTCCGCGTCGATGGCCTCGATGATGGCGTCCTTGGCGAACTTCGGCGGCACGAAGACGATCGAGACGTCGGCGCCGGTCTCCTTGACGGCCTCGGCGACACCGCCGAACACCGGCAGCTCGACGGCATTGCCGTCCTTGTCGGTGTGCGACACGGTGGTGCCCGCCTTGCGGGCGTTGACGCCGCCGACGACCTGGGTGCCGGCCTTGAGCATCAGCGCGGTGTGCTTGGTTCCCTCGCCACCGGTGATGCCCTGGACGATGACCTTGGAGTCCTTGTTGAGGAAGATAGACATTTTGTCCTTGTCCTTACTTGGCCGCTGCCAGCTCGGCGGCCTTGTCGGCGCCTTCGTCCATTGTCTGCGCCAGCGTCACCAGGGGGTGGTTGGCGTCGGCGAGAATCTTGCGGCCCTCTTCGACGCGGTTGCCGTCGAGACGGACGACCAGCGGCTTATTGGCCTCGCCGCCCAGGATCTCCAGGGCCTTCACGATGCCGTTCGCCACGGCGTCACACGCGGTGATGCCGCCGAACACGTTCACGAACACGCTCTTGACCTGCGCGTCGTTCAGGATGACGTCCAGACCGTTGGCCATCACCTCGGCCGAGGCGCCGCCGCCGATGTCCAGGAAGTTGGCGGGCTTCACGCCGTTGTGGCTCTCACCGGCGTAGGCGACCACGTCCAGGGTCGACATGACCAGGCCCGCGCCGTTGCCGATGATGCCGACCTCGCCGTCGAGCTTGACGTAGTTGAGGTCGTTCTCCTTGGCCTTCAGCTCCAGCGGATCGGTGGCTTCCTTGTCCGCGAATGCCTCGTGATCCGGGTGCCGGAAGTCGGCGTTCTCGTCCAGGGTGACCTTGCCGTCCAGTGCCAGGATCTCGTTGTCCGGGGTGCGGACCAGCGGGTTCACCTCGACCAGGGTGGCATCCTCGCCGATGAACACCTCCCACAGCTTCTGGATCGTGACCGCCGCGGCGTCCAGAATGTCGGCGGGCAGGTGGCCCTGCTCGGCGATGGAGCGCGCGAACGCCAGGTCCACACCCTTGACCGCGTCGACCGGAACCTTGGCCAGGCGATCCGGCTTGGTCGCGGCCACCTCCTCGATCTCCATACCGCCCTCGACCGAGCACATGGCCAGGTAGGTGCGGTTGGCGCGGTCGAGCAGGAAGGAGATGTAGTACTCCGACGCGATGTCCTTGGCCTCGGCGACCAGGATCTTCTTGGTGACGTGGCCCTTGATGTCCAGGCCCAGGATGTTGGAGGCGTGGGTGAAGGCGTCCTCGGGGGTCGCGGCATACTTCACGCCGCCGGCCTTGCCGCGGCCACCGACCTTGACCTGGGACTTGATCATCACAGGCTTGCCGATCTCGGTCGCGATCGCACGGGCGTCCTCGGCCGAGTCCGTGACCCGGCCTTCCGACGAAGGCACTCCGTGCTTCACGAAGAGCTCCTTCGCCTGATATTCGAAGAGATCCATGTACTCACCGTCTCGTCTGCGTTGTTGTACAACGACTTTGTTGGCGGCCCGTCGTCGGAGGCGGGTCGGGTCGGACTCTAATCAGTCACGGGGACGGGAAATCAGCCGCATACAGCCTAAGTGGCGCAGGTCACGGGCCCGCATACGGGGCGGCAAAACCGCTGGCCAACGCTACCGGCGAGTAGGTTGCTCGCGGCACGCCAGGTCGCGCGGGAGAAGGTACATATTCGGGGTCGGCTACTACACCTCGTCGTCAAGTAGGCTCACGCGAGTGCCCACCCGGCAGTGAGATATTCCTTGCTGTTATCGTGATCAATCTCACATGTCAGGACAGAGGGACCGCAGCGCTTGCCGACCTGCAATCGTTTCGTTACCGTCGATGCGGTCGATGTCACAGCACGGTCACGACGCTGACGGGAAGAAAATCTCTCGACGGCAGCAGTAGGCGTAACCACGGCGGGACTCATCACACGACACAGGAGGACGGCAGGCTTGTTGCAGCACAGCGCTCCGCAGGTAGAGAGCCGCTCCGCAGGCGACCCGTCCACCTCCCAGCTTCATCCCGTGCCGGAATTCCGCCGATGAGCGCCGACCCTTATCGACCCGGTCATCGCGCGCAGTCCGCACGCCGTTATCGCCGCAACGACGAACCCTTCGGCGGCCAGCAGCATTTCGGTGGTGCCGAGGCGTTCGGCGGGTACGCCGGATCGGCGAGCGCCCCGGGCGCCGCCGAATGGAATCCCGGCCCGGCCGAGAACACCTGGACCGCATCCGGATCCGCGGACTGGGACGCCTGGGGCACGCCGGAGACCGCGGCCGACCAGCACGACGTCTACGACTATCCCGCCGCCGACGACCGGCCCTACGACCCCGACCGGGCGGGCTGGCCGCGCACCGATGTCGGCGACACGCCCAGCCCGCTCGCCCGGCCCACCCGGGTCGCCGCCCGGCGCAGCGGTGCGCATCGGATGCCCGCACCGCCCGCCGCGCTCAAGGGACGCGCGGCCGTCGTCGCGGTCGCCGCGGGTGCCGTCGTCGCCGCCGGACAGGCGAGCATGCAGTCCGGCGGGCAGGGCCAGACCTCGACCGCCGACTACCAGGCCGACGGGCAGGTGCACGAGATCCAGGCGCAGGCCGTCAGCCTCGCCGACCCCGGCGGGGCCGGATCGCAGCAGTCCTCCCAGCTGGTCAGCGTCGCGCCGGTGACCGATATCAGCCAGTTCAGCGATATCCTGCAGCACGGCCAGCAGTTCGCCGAGGATCTGGCCGCGCAGGAGGCGGCCAAGCTGCGGCCGCTGTTCACCAAGTTCGCCTACGGAAACTTCACCTCCGGTTACGGATTCCGCTGGGGCGCACCGCACAACGGCGTGGACGTCGCGGCGCCGATCGGCACCCCCATCTACGCCGTCGAGGACGGCACCGTCATCGACGCGGGCCCGGCCTCCGGCTTCGGCATGTGGGTGCGCCTGCGCCACGACGACGGCACCGTCACCGTCTACGGCCACGTCGACACCACGACGGTCAACGTCGGCGAGCGCGTCATGGCGGGCGACCAGATCGCCACCGTCGGCAACCGCGGCTTCTCCACCGGCCCCCACTGCCACTTCGAGGTCCACCTCAACGGCACCCAACCCATCGACCCCCTCCCCTGGCTGGCCTCACGAGGCATTTCGCTCGGCGCCCAACGCGACTGAAGGCCCCGGCCCAAAGCACGCCGGGCCATAGGGAAGGGTCGCGCGTGCTGGGACAAGGTTCGCGCGTGACGGGCATAGGGTCCTGCGCCGTCGGTGCGTAGAACTGACGCATCGCATGGCGTGCGCGCTTTCGTCATTTCCGGCGTGGTTTTGGCCGGAAACTACAGCTTGACCAACGTGCGGCTGTATTGGGGGATGAGGCGGATTTTGCCTGCTGTGCCGAAGTCGATGGTTACTGTGGCCAGGGCGCCGAAGCCCTCGGCGGCCACTACGCGGCCGAGGCCGTATTTGTCGTCGCTGACGCGGTCGCCGACGGCGAGCACCAGGTTGGTGTTGTTGCGTTTGCCGGAACCGCCGGGGGCGGGGCGGCGGGGGCCGCGGTCGCGCAGGCCGGGGCGCTGGTCGGACCAGCCGTCGCCGCGGGTCCAGTCGCGTTCCAGGCCCTCGTCGTCGCCGCGGCGGCGGAAGCCGCGGGTGACCGCCGACGCCGCGGGCTCGAGCCGCTGCCAATCGACCAGGTGAGGCGGAATCTCCTGCAGGAAGCGCGATTCCGGATTCGACACCGGCTGGCCCCAGCCGGACCGCACCACCGCGCGGGTGAGATACAGGCGGCGGCGCGCGCGGGTGAGACCGACGTAGGCGAGGCGCCGCTCCTCCGCCAGTTCGGTCGGATCGCCCAGCGCCCGCATGTGCGGGAATTGGCCGTCCTCCCATCCGGTCACGAACACGACCGGGAATTCCAGGCCCTTCGCGGTGTGCAGGGTCATCATCGTGACCACGCCGGTGCCCTCGTCGGGGATCTGGTCGGTGTCGGCCACCAGCGACACCCGCTCCAGGAAGGCCGCCAGCGAGCCCGGTTCCGGTTCGCCCTCCGCGGCCTCGGGCACCAGGCCCTCCTCCCGGGCGGCCTCCACATTGTTGCGGGCCTCGGAGCTGAATTCGCGGGCGACGCTGACCAATTCGTTGAGGTTGTCCAGGCGGGCGCCGTCCTGCGGGTCGTCGGAGGCCTCCAGTTCGGCGCGGTAACCGGTGCGGTCCAGCACGGCCTCGACGACATTGCCGACATCCGGGAAGTCCAGGTCCTCCTGGGCACCGGCCGCGCGGATCTCGTCGAGCAGGTCCATGAAGCCCGAAATGGCCCGCTGCGCACGGGTATTCAACAACGCCACCTTGCCGTCGGCGGCATCGCGCAACGCCGCGGCAAACCCGATGCCCCGCTGTTCGGCGTGCACGACCACGCAGGCCTCGGCCCGATCGCCGATGCCGCGGCGCGGGGTGTTGAGGATGCGTCGCATGCTCACCGCATCGTCCGGATTTTCCAGGACGCGCAGGTAGGCGACGATATCGCGCACCTCCTTGCGCTCGTAGAAGCGGACGCCGCCGACCACCTTGTAGGGCAGTCCCATGCGGATGAAGATCTCCTCCAGCGCGCGGGAGTTGTTGTTGGTGCGATAGAACACCGCGACGTCGCTGTAGTTGTACTCGCCGTGGTCCACCAGGCGGTCGATCTCGCGGGCCACGAACGACGCCTCGTCGTGTTCGTTGTCGGCGACGTAGCCGACGATCAGGTCGCCGTCGCCCGAATCGGTCCACAGCTTCTTCTCGCGGCGGCCCTCGTTCTTGGAGATCAGCGAGTTGGCCGCGGACAGGATGTGCTGGGTGGAACGGTAGTTCTGTTCCAGCAGAATGGTTTCCGCGTCGGGGAAGTCGCGCTCGAACTCCTCGATATTGCGGATGGTGGCGCCGCGGAAGGCGTAGATGGATTGGTCCGCGTCGCCGACCACGCACAGTTCGCTGGGCGCGACCGCGTCCTCGCGCCGCACCGGCGTGAAATCGGGGTCGGCCGCCGTGGCCCCGGCGTCGGCGTCGTCGAGTTCGGCCGCCGCGTGGTGGCCGACCAGCTCGCGCACCAGCACGTACTGCGCGTGGTTGGTGTCCTGGTACTCGTCGACCAGCACGTGCCGGAAGCGGCGGCGGTAGTACTCGGCGACCTGCGGGTGATGCTGCAGCAACGCCACCGTCTCGCCGATCAGATCGTCGAAGTCCAGGGCGTTGGCCGCGCGCAGCCGCCGCTGGTATTCGGCGTAGACCTCGGCGACGATGCGGGGCAGCTCGCTCTCGTCGGATTCCGCCTCGGCCGAGGCGGTTTAGGGGTCGGTGTGCTCGTTGTTGAGGTTAGAGATGGCGGTGGGCAGCAGGCGCGGCGAGTAATTCTTGGGGTGGAGATTCAA
>NZ_JARWQD010000316.1 GCF_029869545.1 Nocardia wallacei
GGCCCTTTTTCTGTCCCTTACTCCCCACGGCCCCCCCCCCCCCCCCCCGGGCGCCCCCCCCCGCGCCCCCCCCCCCGGGGGGGGCCCCGCGGCCATCGGGCGCCACGCAAGGCGCTGTCGGCCGTCGGGCTACCGCCGCACCGTGAACTGCCCGGCCCCGTCGTGCGCGAGCACCAGCAGCCGACGTCGGCCGTTGTCTGTCCGTTCCCGCAGCGCCTACCGTGCCGTGGCCCCGCTACTCCGATTCCCCGTCGGGCACCCTCCCACGCCGATTCAAGGAATCGGCGAAGCTCGGCGCTTCAGCCAAACCCAACGCAGGGGCCGTCGACCAACCACCGACGAGTGCCGGTTCACTGCCGATTCGATCCCAGTCCCGCCATGACAACGGCAACGAGCTGCGCAGTATCTGCCTCGGCGGACAGCTCCCCGGCTGCACCCAATGCATGCAGGCAGTAGCGGGCAAGATCATCGGCAGCGACATCGTCACGCAGGTCCCCCACACGGATCCCATCGTCGATCAAGTCTCGGAGCACCTCCAGAAACTGCTGCTGTGCATGGACGATCTGCTCGTCCGGGTGTAGAAACCTCACCAGATCCCGGTCGTGGCTGTGGGTATGCCGCGTGATGTCCGCCAGTACGGTCAGCACCGCCACCAGACGCTCCCCTGCCACGCCGGCACGGTCGCGCGCCTTCACCAATTCGCTCATGTGAGCAGCGATCTGGCGGTCATGCCAGGCCCGCAGGATCGTTTCCACGTCTGGGAAGTACTTGTACAGCGTCGCCCGCCCGATCCCGGCGCGCTCGGCGATCTGCGACATCAACACCCCCCGCAATCCCTGCTCGAACACCAGGGACGCCGCCGCGTCCAGGATCGCATCACGCACCTGCGCGCGATGCGTCTCGATGGCCTTGTTCCACAGCTTGGGCACCCACCAACTATACGTTCAGGCGGTACTGAATACATCTCATACTTGACTATAGACACACTGTCTCGATAAATTCGGGTCACGCTCCGAAAGTGGGACTCACACCGAGAGGCGACAGTGATGCTCACTCCCCACGAACCCTTCCCCGGCTACCGGCGCCCCGCCGGGCCCCATGACCTCTACACCACCAAGCCGCCCTGGGATATCGACCGCCCGCAACCTGCACTCGCCGCACTCGCCGAGGCCGGGGATATCCACGGGCGCGTACTCGACATCGGCTGCGGCACAGGCGAACATGCACTACTGGCCGCACAACTCGGCCATGAGGCGACAGGCATCGACCAGTCCGCACAAGCACTTGAGCGCGCCGAGCAGAAGGCCCGAGAACGTGGCCTGACCGTCCGATTCCTCCGCCACGACGCCCAGGATCTAGCCACGCTCGGCGAAACCTTCGACACCGTCATCGACAGCGGGCTGTTCCATATCTTCGCCCCCGATGCGCGCGCCACCTACGCCAGCAGCGTGGCAAGTGTGCTGTGTCCTGATAGCCGCTACTTCATGCTCGGCTTCAGCGACCGGCAACCCGGCACCTGGGGCCCACATCGACTCAGCCGCAACGATATCGAGACCGCCTTCGGCGACAGTTGGCGGCTGGATTCGCTGGAACCCGCCGTCCTCGAAATCCTGCCCGATCCTGCCGGTGCGCAGGCGTGGCTTGCCGCACTCACCAGGATGTGATCGTGATGCCAACCGTCGAAGCGCACGTCCGGACGGATCGGCCGGTCCGGTTTCTGCGCCAATTCTGCAAGCACGCCGATGCAATGAGTTCCCCGCGCGCCCACCGCATGCGCATGCACCAAACGAGCCCGGCACTGCGCGGAGACGTTCGCCTCCGCATCGAGCACACCGATACGTCGGCCACGATCCACTTCGAGCCTTGGGGAACATGTCTCCTGCGCATCGACACTCAAACGTTGGTGATACGCATCGAGGCGGTCGATAAGCCTGCCCTGCACCGCATCCGCGACATCGTCACCCACGACCTGCAGCGCCTCGGGCATGGCGAACCGACCATAGAGTGGGACGAGCACGACGCGAGTGGTGGTGCGGCATCATGAGACTCGCGCATCTGCGCACGGCCGCACGTCGCCACTCCCCCGTCCTCGTTGTGGTCCCCGTCGTGGCTTTGGCCGTGCATCTGGGCCTCGCCGGGTACGCCCTCGCCCATTGGCGTTGGTCGCTGCCGGCACTCGCCGCCATCGCCGCATTGATAGCGGTAAAAGTACTGCTGTTCACAGGCTTTCGCGCGCTTCGACGACGACGGTGACAGGTGCCGAGGCTGGCGACCAACCGCCCGTGAGAGTTTCTGCCTGCCGGTCACCCGCGACCTAGCGGTGCCGGCGAACCCGCCGGTGTCGGTGCCGTTCCAGCTGCCGATGCCGTGGGAGACCCCGATCACCACCGTCACCGGCCACCCCTGCCCGGAATGACCGTCGGTGTGCGCACCGAACTCGTCCTCTCCGGCTCGCCCGACAAGGGCGACCTCGACCCGGTCCACGTCTCCCCCACACCCGCCCAGGACAGGGTGCTCGACGCGTTCGGCGAACTCGGTTTCAGGTTTCCGCGGCGCCGACCTCGAGGCCGGTCACATCCACGGCGTCGCCCAGGAGCTCGGCTTCAATCAGGAGATCGAGTTCTTCCCGCCGCGCGCCCCAATTCGCCGGTCCCATCCAGGAAGTCGAACTGACCTTCATCACCAGCCCACACGAACTCGTCGTAATCCTGGAAGCCGACCGCCGACGCGGCATGTTCTCCCCGGCGGTGACACCTTCGGCCGCTTCACGTCTCCCACGCCGACGCCCTCACCACCGACTGGACAGGTGAGATCGGTGCTGGCTGGCCCAGGTCGCCGAATGCGGCCACGCCGCCCACGGCAACCCCGCCTTCGGCGGCCACCCCGGCTACCAGCAGCCGAGCTACGCTCGCTCTGGTACGACCGCCTTCAGGGTCGCCGCGCTCCCGGCATGGGCGGCATAATCGCCGGTGCGGCCGATGGCGTGGTCGGCAGAATGATCCTCGGCGAGGTCATGGACGACATTGTTCGACGGCTGCGACATGGGCTTCGACGAATAACCGCTCAGCACAACGGATTCAACCGGCCTCGCGACGTCACTCCGGATTCGAACTCGGTTCCGGGTTCGCAGTCGGACACCTTCGGGTCGGCACCGGCGGCCACCACACCGACGAGTCAGTTCACTGACGTGGCTCCGACAACCGGGAGTAGTCGCTGCAGGACGTCATCGATGGTGAGCAGCCCGACACCACGGATATACTCGGCGGTTTCTAACCGTGTCGGTTCCGTTGTCGCAGAAGGTCGGTCGAGGTCTTGTCTTGGAGCCAGAGTTCTCGGACGGCTGAGTTCGGCTGCGATTCGTTGGGGGTCGAGGTGGTTCCATTCGCCGAGATCGGCGCCTTTTTCGGAAGGTATTGGCGCAGCAGCCCGTCCGTGTTCTCATTGCTGCCGCGCCGCCAAGGTGAATGTGGATCGGCGAAGTAGATCCGCAGGCCGGTGGCCGCCTCGATCCGCTCGTAGTGGACCATCTCGTTGCCCTGGTACCAGGTGAAGGTCCGGCGGAGCTTCTGTGGAAGCCTGGTAAATGCTGTGATCAGGGCGTCTTCGACGGTGGGGGCGGAGTGTCCGTGGGGCAAGCGGACCAGCAGTGTGTAGCGCACCGTGTGTTCCACCAGGGTCGCGATAGCTGATAGCTTCCAGGTGCCGACGATGAGGTTGCCCTCCCAATGGCCTGCCTGTCGGCGGGTTTTGACGTGGGCAGGTCTGTTGCGGATCGGCCGGAGGCTGGTGAGCTCCCGCAACGCACCGTCGCGGGACCTGCCACGGCCGCATCGCCGCAGGCGGTGACCGATGCGAGGTCGTGCCGCTGGCCGGGGCGGCGCTGCTGTTGCGCACCGCGCGGAGCGTATCGGCCTGGTCAAGGGCTTGTCGAAAGCCCTGTCCCCGTGGCGTAAACCCCCTTGCCTCATACGATCCGGCAAGATCATCATGGATTTGGCGGCATCACTCGCGGTTGGCGGGGATTGTGTGCGTATCTGGCAATGCTATGGGCCGAGCCGGGTGTGTTCGTGCCGGTGGCGTCGGATCCGACCGTGTCGCGGCTGATCTCTGTTCTGGCGGCCGATACGCCCAAAGCGTTATCCGCCATTGCTTCCGCACACATAGAGGCACGCGCGTGCATGGGTGCTGGTGCTGGTCACCGGGCACGCCCCGGCCACGGGATCGATGCCGGGCATCCGCCGATCATCGATTTTGATGCCACGCTTAGGCTAGGCCTCGATCAGACCGATATTCTCAATTCGCAGAGTCGCATTCGGGTCGATCCGGATTCCACGGGCCCGCACCGAGGCATCGATAATTCCCCAGATGATTGCGCTGAGATGCTCGACAAAAGCTGGGCGGGGCATCGCCGTAGCCGGGTCGGATTGCGAATTTATCCACCAATCCGTTGCGGACAGGCTCGCACCTATGATCGACTGCACTACCAAATCGATACCAGCGGTATCTGCGCCAGCGGTGTCCAACACTGCGGCGAAATGGTCGGCAATGAACCCAGCCAATTCGCGTGCGTCCTCAAGGGCCGGATCGGCCTCCGATGAGTTCTCGTTGAAATGACTTCGAACGAGAAACTGGAATACATTGCGGTGCTCATCGACCAGTTGCGCGTACTGCTCGACAAGCTGGTGCATCAACTTGCCGATCGGATCGGACCCGAAATCAACCGCAGCAAGGACATTGGACCACATGAGCTCCTTCGCACGTTCTATGACAGCAGCACGAAGGCCCAGTTTGTCTCTGAAGTGCCGATACAGCTTGGGCTTGGTCGCGCCTGCTTCCCGCGCGATGTCGTCCATGCTGGCATCGGGACCGTACTTGCCGAACGCCCGATATGCGGCATCGACGAGTTCCGCTCGTACCAGGACCCGGTGCTCTGCCCAACGGCTCGAGCGTGCGTCGACTCGCCGAACCACCGAGCCACCGACCTTCCGAATCCGCTGTTGCGCACCTGCCATTCCGTCAATCGTACGCTATCGGTCAGATGACCGAGCACTCGTACGAACGTCAGTCGCCCGACGGATCGAGCGGACGCGAGGGCACTGCGGCGCGGCGGCCGGTCAGTCGAACGTCACCGTAACGTTGTCGGTGATAGGGACCGATTGACAAGCCAGCCGATCACCCTCTTCGATGTCGTCCTCGTCGAGCACGTCGTTCACTCTCATCTCGATGTCGCCGTCCATGACCTTGCATACACATGCGCCGCATCCTCCCTCGCGGCACGAGTACGGCGGTGAGAAGCCCTCGTTCAGTAAGACCTCGACGAGTGACAGATCCTTCGGCCATTCCAGCTCGGTGCGCTCACCGTCGAGAAATACCACGAGACGGGCCTGTTCCTTCGTCATTGATTCCTTGACGTTGTTTTCGACGTCGAAGGGATCGGAGCGCAGCGATTGGAAGATTTCTCGATGAACATTCCGGTGCTGCACGCCAGCTTTATGCGCTACATCGACCACCAGATCCATGAACGACGCGGGGCCACACACGAAGTACATCCGATTTCGGTAATCGCCGCAGAGTTCAGAGACGACCCTTCGGTCCGGCAACCCACGCTCGCTCTCCAGCCATTCGATCAGAGTGAGGCGTTCTGGAAACTGCTTCGCGAGATACCGGAGGTCTTCGCCGAAAATGACACTTTCCGCGTCCTGGTTTGCGTAGAAGAGAACGAGATGGCCGCCACCCTCGAGCAAAGCCGACTTGACAATCGACATTATCGGTGTGATGCCGCTGCCAGCTGCGAACAACGCCATATCCGCGTCGAGGTCCTTAGGCGTAAAATGTCCACTCGGTGGCAGGACGG
This sequence comes from Nocardia wallacei, assembly GCF_029869545.1. GTDB lineage: Bacteria > Actinomycetota > Actinomycetes > Mycobacteriales > Mycobacteriaceae > Nocardia > Nocardia wallacei_A. The sequence goes on from NZ_JARWQD010000316.1 coordinate 5,855, forward strand.
TCACGGTAGCGCCGACCGCGATATTGTCACACAGCCAGTTGGATCCGTACCCCCCCGCCGTACGTTTCACCGTCACGGCCAACTCATCTTCGGCATGCGGGGAACTCGACAGTGAATAGCATCGAGCCACGTATTTTTCGTCACCGACCCCGGGAATACGCAAGGTGAGAAACTGTCCGGGATCGTACGCAAATACTTCCCATTGAGTCTCCGGGACGTCGAACCATATCGACACCGCCTCTGGCGTCTCCTGCACTACACGGGAAACCGTGAGTTCGTATGGCATGTTCATTTTCGAGGACATTCCTTCTCCAGTGATGCTGGACGACCCGTGGCCCCGCCCCATCCAGCTCGGGTTGCCCGACATCAGCTGTCGTGCTTGACAAGGCCATATCGGCGGCCTATCGCGTACCCGACACGCGCCAGCGGTGCATTGAGATCCTGATACCTGGGTCCCACCACTCGTGTGATGAAATCGAAACCGAGGGCGTCAGGTCCGATGAGAACTCGCGGCTTGTTGCGCCGCACGCCCTTGAGGATCGATTCGGCGGCGCGTTCCGGTGTGGTGAGCGCGATGCGGTCGAATCCTGCGACAATCTTCTCCTGATCGCCCAGTGCGCCGACTCCGCGAGCATCTCGCACGATGTTTGTGCGAACACCGCCCGGATGTACACATGTCACGCCGACAGGTAACCGGCGAATTCGCATCTCCTGACGTACCGCCTCGGTGAACCCCCGCACTGCGAATTTCGATGAATTGTATGCGCTCTGGCTCGGTATAGCCATCAACCCGAAGACGCTGGAGACGTTGACAATGTGCCCGTCACCCGAAGCGATCAGATCCGGAAGAAACAGTTTCGTTCCGTTGACCACTCCCCAGAAATTGATTGCCATCAGCCATTCGAAGTCTCTCCATTCCATGTCCAAAATATCGGCACCCAGCGCGACACCTGCATTGTTGATCACCATGCTGACCGAGCCGAAGTCGGCGAGGACCCGGCTCCGATAGTCCTGGAATGCGCGACGATCGGCGACATCGAGCTCGTAATGCTGACATTCGATGCCCCGCGAGCTGCACACGGAGGCGGTTTCGCGGGCCCGTTCACCGTCGATGTCGGCGATGGCCAATCGTGCACCCTCGCCCGCCAGCCGTATCGCGACCGCGCGGCCGATTCCCGAACCGGCCCCGGTCACCGAGACCACTCGGTCGCTGAAGTTCTTCATTCCGGCAGATTGTCCTTCCTGGTCGAACTCGGGACGACGCTGGCGCGTTGAGCGCTGGTCAGCTTGCCAACGAACGCGAAATCGGATTCCGTGAGGTTACGAGTACGTCGCCAGTACTGCCAGGTGAATCCTGGCCAGACTGTTCGGTTGACACCCTGCGCGTCAAGGTACCAACTGGTGCACCCGCCGCTGCTCCATACCCCTTTAACCAGTTTCCGCTGGATCTCGGAGTTGAATTTCCGCTGGACCGGTTCACGCACCTCGAGCGCGGCCGCACCGCGCTCTTTCGCGAGACGGATCGCCGAGATGATGTATCTGATCTGGCATTCGATCATGAATACCACGGAGTTGTGGCCGAGCCCGGTATTGGGGCCGAGTAGGAAGAACAGGTTGGGGAATCCGGCGGTCGTGATGCCGAGATGCGTTTGAATGCCGTCGTCCGACCACACCGATGAGAGTTCACGGCCGCACGCACCCTTGAGGCGCAGGTTCTCGAACCCGTCGGTCACATGGAAACCGGTCGCGTAGATGATCACATCGACCGGACGCTTGTCACCGGTCTGGGACACGATCGCGTCCTCGGTTATCTCGGAGATCCCATCGGTGATGACCGTAGTGGTGGTCCGATTCAACGCCGGATAGTAATCGCTCGAGCCGAGGATCCGTTTACACCCGATGCGATAGGTGGGGACGAGTTTCGCGCGCAACGCAGGATCGTCGATCCCACGCGCAATGTTCCACTTGGCAATTCTCTCAAGCGGACGCATGAGGTTGACATGCCCGTTGAGGCCTATCGACAACGACTCCGCTGACCAGTAGACGGCAGTTCGGAGAGCTTTGGCGACGATCGGCGCCCTGGTTAATAGAGCCCGGATGCCCTCCGGGATCTTGACATTCCTCCGAGGCAGCACCCATGCCGGCGTCCGCTGGTATACGTGCAGTTCACCCGCGACCTTTGCAATCTCCGGGATGAATTGAATGGCACTCGCCCCGGTACCGATAACCGCGACCTTCTTACCTGCCAACGAGCAGTCATGATCCCACTGCGCCGAATGAAACACCGTGCCACCGAACTTCTTCTGCCCCTCGATCTCGGGAATGTTCGGTATGTGCAATGCTCCCACTCCCGAAACCAGGAACTGGGCGACGTACTCGTGGCCGTCCGAGGTGAGAACATGCCAAGCGGAATCGTCGGCATCCCAGTATCCGGATTGCAGTGCCTGGCCGAAGTGTGTGCGCCGATAGAGATCGTACTTGTGCGCGAGGTCGATGAGATAGCTCTGGATCTCATCCTGTCCCGCCCACAGGTGACTCCAATCCGGTTTGGGTTCGAAGGAATACGAGTACATGTGTGACGGAACATCGCAGGCGCAGCCCGGATAGGTGTTGTCGCGCCAGGTTCCGCCGAGCTCGGTATCCTTCTCGATCAGCAAGAAGTCATCAATTTCGTATTTCAGCAATTGGATTGCCATCCCCATGCCGGAGAATCCACCTCCGATAATGAGAACTTGCGTTCGGTGCACTCTGTCCTGTGCACGATCGCCTCCCGCGCCACTGGTCTTATCCACGTACTTTCCAGAACGGTTCTTGTTCATCGACTTCCTCTGGCCGGTGCGGCTCGCCGCGGCGAGCGTTAGCCACAAAGATCTGTTTCGTGCCCGCCACGTGCGGAAACATCGGACTGTGCGACCGAGTAGGTCACAGGAATCGAGCAGCGCTCCACGCATGCGTAGCGATGCCCGCCTCCGCTCGACAATCTCGGTTGTGCGGTCACGTGTGTCGCCGGACCGCACCCATCGTTCACCGCTGGGCGATATCGTCGGGGAGGCTCCTCGTCAGACGCCACAGGAACCGTGTGACCTGGCCTTCCAGCATGCCCGCCTCGTCGAAGAATCGGATCATCGGCTCGGACATGAACTGTAGGTTCTCCCGGTAGTGCGGACCGAACTGGCACGCGAGGAACCCCCGCAGCGGATGCACTCCCACGACGCGGTACAGCCTGGGGTTGATCAGAATCGGATAGGCCAGGTTCGCGACAACCGCAAGCACGCCGCGGTGCCATGCCCGCGAGATTCGTCCGCGCGCTCGCATTCCCTCGACAAGTTCGGATCGGGCGAACGTGATGTGGCGGGCCTCCTCCAGCACATGGATCTTCATCAACTGCCGGACCTGCGGCTGGAGTCGGTCGTCGTTCATCGCTTCACGCTGGGCACGATCGAGTATCTCTTCGATCAGCAAGGTCGCACCCTGGATCGACGGCCCCAGCGGGATAAAATGCAGGATCTTCGCCACCGACAGGAATCCCCGCGGGAGCTTGTATGGCGGGATGCCCGTTTTGGCGATCAAGCGCGCGAACATCGTGGAGTGGCGACTCTCATCGCCGACCTCGGCGAGTGCGTACAGAGCCTTGTTATCGACGAGATCCCCCTTCGTGTTCAGCCGTAGCAAGGCCATGCTCAGCAAATTCTCGGCGTAGATTCCGAAACTCAGGATGCTGACCAGCTCGTGTTTGCCCAGCTCGAGCTTCTGCTCATCGGAAAGTCGATTCCACAGACCGGTGCCGTAGAGCGAGATGCGGTGCTCGGGAAACCACGCCTTGTCTGGCAACCATGGGCTCTCCCAGTCGATGTCGACTTCGGCATCGTAGAACTTCTCCGCAGAGGTCTTGAGCAGCCGCCCGGCCGATCGTTGCAGATCAACGGGGCGGCGACCGCTCACGCGCGCCATACCGTCGGTGGTTACGGCGATCGGCCCGGTGGTCTCTGTCCTGACTTCACTCGTCGTCATCTGTCCCTCCTTCGACTCGATCGATGACTCGGCATCGACGCATCCGGCACGGATCAGCATCCCGTGGCGGTAACCCGCGCACCCGCTAGAGATGTCAATACGGCAAGTAGCGGATACTCTGGGTATGAGGTAACTTTGACCGCAGCTGGCCGGATTGTCAAGCGGTCAGCCCCCCATCCGACGCCGGGCTGCCAGTCCATCAGTGCCGGGCGATCCCCATTACGGGTTCGGGTGTCGACCAGACGGAGGAGTTCACAGTGAAATCTCATAGTCCGCACGATGCCTCCGACTACATCGGATTGGCCACAGTGGTGATCGCGAGCACCGAAGTCGAAGTGCAGATCGAACTGCGCGGCTTCTTTCAACCCATCGATGGCCGCTTCTGCTGGTACGGACGGGTCCGCCAGAACGATGCCCTCGACGAGCTACTACGGGGCCGTCGACGTTCCGTGGTGGTCCGGACCAGCACCGGCGAAGCCCCCGCGACCATCGGTGATCGAGATTTCTGGGGCCGGTATCGAATTCAAGGACGCGGCCGCCCGCCATACCACGTGCCGACATCGCTGGAAGAAGTCGAGACGGTACAAAGCTGAACCGTAGAACCTAGCGCGGATGCCGACGACGAATACTCGCGAACGGACCAGGAAAGACATGATCTGCTTTGAAGACAGGCTCGGCGCCCGCAGGTCCGCGGCTTGGACGCTGACCATAACCTGCGCCGCGGTGGCCCTGGTTGTCGCGGCCATGGCCGCGCTCTACACCGCGCTGCCTGCCATCGCGCTCGACACCGGCGCCGATCAGAATGCACTCACCTGGATAGTCGACGGATACACGCTGATGCTCGCCTGCCTGGTGTTGCCTGCAGGATCGATCGGCGATCGATTCGGACGCCGACGCGTTCTAACCATAGGATTGGCCGTTTTCGCGGCCGCCTCAATTGTGCCCGTGCTGGTCGATGCCCCGGCCGGGCTCATTGCCTCGAGGGCCGTGGCAGGAGCAGGAGCAGCCTTCGTCATGCCGGCCACCCTCTCGCTTCTGACCAGCAACATGCCGGTGGAAAGGCGAGCGTACGCGGTCGGAGTATGGGCGGGAATCGCCGGTTCGGGTGGGGTGATCGGCATGGTTGGATCCGGTCTGCTTCTCACCCGATGGTCATGGCATTCGGTCTTCGTCGGCCTGACTCTCGTCGCACTGCTACTGTTGGTTCTGGGCTTCACCGTCCCTGAGTCACGCGACACCGGACGCCCACAGCTGGACCTTCGCGGCATGTTCTGGGTGACACTCGCCATCGGTACGTCGGTGTTCGCCGTCATCGAGGCTCCGACGCTCGGCTGGACCGATGGCCGAGTCATCACCATGGGTGCGATCGGAGTGATTGGCGTTGCGGCGTTTATCGTCACCGAATTGCGCATCGAACACCCGTTGCTTGACGTGCGGCTCTTCCGCCGCCGGGGCTTCTCGAGCGGTGCGCTATCAATAACCATCCAGTTCCTCGTGACCTTCGGAGTGATGTTCCTGCTGGTACAGCACTTCCAGCTCATCCTGGGGTTCGCTCCTCTGCACTCAGCCTTGGCGCTTGCCCCAATGGTCGCGCCGCTCATCGTGATGTCGCTCGTTTCACCAACGATCACGGCATGGGTGGGGTTGCGAGTGACCACCGCGACGGGGTTCCTGACCATCGCCATAGGCTTGTTCGCCCTCCTGCGCCTCGACACCGGTTCGTCCTATTTCGACGTGCTCTGGCCATTGCTGATCATGAGCGCTGGTCTGGGTATGTCAGCCGCCCCCGCCACCAATGCGATCATGCTCGACACACCGTTGGAGAAGCACGGAGTATCAGCTGCGGTCAACGACGCAACTCGCGAAATCGGCGCGGCCATCGGCATCGCCGTCGCCGGCAGCATTCTATCCGCGAACTACACCTCGAGAATCACCGAGGTGCTGAACCGCATTCCTGAGCCTGCTCGCGCTCCGGTCCGAAGCTCACTGGCTGGTGCACTCGAAGTCGCTGAACGGGCGGGTGTCGTAGGAAGGCCTCTCGCCGACTATGCGAAGGCCGCCTTCTGGACCGGGGTGGAACATTCCGTATTCGCGCTGGCCGTGATCACCGTAGCCGGGGCGCTGCTCCTCATCCCACTCTGTCCTGGACGCAAAAGACCTGAGGACGATAGGAGCTTCCGTAGCACCCGTCAGAGCGGTCGATACCAACTCCGACGCCCCGGACGTATGCGTACCCTGGCGGACTGATCGGCGTTCGCAACGACCACCGAATCGGTGACAACTGCCGCGCTGTCCAGAGTGGTGCAGAAAGGTTCGGAGAGCTGCTCCCGAACACCTCGCATCGCCCGCCCGGAGTCGGTCGGTCGCGCGGCGCATCGCCTGGTCGACCAGCCTGTACCTGCGGGTGTTCCGGTGGCTGACCCGATTGTTCGATCGGGGCATCGGAACTGCTGGGCGGGCTGCTGGGGATCGAGCCGGTCACGGTGTGGAGAACTCGTCGACCCCCGCACAACCTCGAGCACATCATCGCCGCATCCCGCCACGCCGGAGAACTACCCAAATCGTCGTCCACGCTTGACCGCATCCTCGACTTCTCCACTAGCACCGCCGAGTTCGCGATGATCCCCCGCGCCCAGGTAGACGTGGTGCACGTGGACGGACCGCGGGAATCGCCGCACCAATGTCGAACTGGCCGTGGCGGCGGCCCTGTTCCACGCAGGGCGGGGCTCCGCCGAAGGCCTCCTCATCTCGTCCTGAGGAGCGCAGATGTGGTGATCGACGAGTGCGGCGTGCTCACCGTCGAGGACATCGCCGAGGAACTGATCGGAGAGATCTCCGTCGAACACGACGACGACACCGCCGGGGAGATCATCGCCGACGGCGACGGCCCGGCTGCTCGCTGTCGTGTGAGGGCTCAGGACCTCGGTGACAAACAATGCTCGAGACCTGGTTGAAGGTCTCAGGACGCGGTGGACTTTCGAATCAGATTCGGGGGGAATGGATTTTGGCTTTCCAGCGTCTGACGGGGTAGTCGGTGGTGCGTGGGTGCAGCGCCACTTTCGCGCCGCCGCAGGTGATCCGGAAGTGGGTGTCCTCGACGTGAATGGTGGCTATCTGGCCGGCGTAGGTGCGCCCGATGCGCAATCGCTGGCGAGCGACCATAACAACCCCGTCCGCGGGAACCATCCGCTCGACGCTGATCGGCCCTGGGGCCGGTGACGGAAGATGCGTGGTGGCGACCCGGGCACCGCGGATGTTGGTTGCGGTCGGCGGCGGGGATCGGTCAGGGCAGCGTCTTGGCTAGGACGCCGTTGTCGACGATGTGGATGAGGTGGCCGTCCAGGCGCAGAGTCACCTTCCGGCCAGCGAGTTCAGTGCCGATTTTGAGGCGTCGTTTGGCGAGATCGACTGCGCCGTTGACGTCCACGGTGCGTTCAACCTCGACTACTTCGCCCGCGGCGAGGGTGCCGTCGCGTTCGAGTGACCGCCCTGCTGGTGGACCAGCGGGGCGGGCTCCGCGCATGCTCAGCTGGCGGAGGTGGTCGGTGTCGAGGTTCGACGCTGCGGTTTTGACCACCAGGCCGTCGATGAGGATGTGGACGGTGTGCTCGTCGACCCAGACGTGAGCGCGCTGCCCGGCCCGCTCGGCGCCGATTCGGATGCGCTGAACGTTCGGAATCAGCGGCACCATCCGCTGGCGGCCACCACAGTGTCGAACTCGACCGCGCCTGCCGAGGTCGGCAGCATCAACACGGGCTTCGGCTCCCGGACAACGGGATCGGGTGCGATGGGTAGGCGGTGATCCCGGATATCGGTGGCAGCATGGTGTCGGCTTCCGGCGGTTCGGGTTGGGCGTTGGGCCGGAACAGGCTGGCGGGCGTGGCCATGTCCAGCGCCTGGTGCGGCCGGGTGTGGTTATAGGTGTGAACCCAGGCGGTGATCGCGGTCTGCGCGGTCGGCAGGTCGGTGAAACCCCTGCGGGATCGAGAAGTTCGCGCCGCAATGTCTGAGTAGGCTCGGCCGAGCGGCGAGGTGCCAGCGTTGTGCTGGTCCTTTTCCGCTCGGCTGCCCCCGAACCGGGCATGCCCGTTTCCGAGCACCGCGGCTCTCCAGTGACTACTGCGTGAATGTTGCCCGGTGGGTGTGGATCAGGTCGTGGCAGTCGCGGCAGACCACGAAATCTTGCGCCGCTTGTTGGCCATGGCCTGCGCCCAGGGTGGTGGTGTTCCGGTCGTCGCGAGATCGGCAAGCCTGCGGATGTGATGGACTTCGATGTCGTCCGTCTGCTTGCAGAGTTCGCATATCCCTTTGAGAAGCCGTTGGATCAGCTTCTTGCGGGGATAGAGTGGCCGGTGGGGCTGGCGGTCGATAATGAACGCAGCCTTGTTCCGCCGCAACGGGATTCCGCCGAACCGTGCGACCAGTGGGTTCCTGCTGCCGCGAGCGATACTGGCTTCGAAAACACACCCGCTGTCCGTGCGGTGTCGCGATCTTGGCCTTGTAGCGGGCCGCGGTCTTCGACACCGTCGAGCGGTGTTTGCTCGCCAGGGTTTGAGCATGGAGGTCTCAATGACCCAGCGCAGCCGGTGTAGCCGTTGAACGTCGTAGCGAGCAGGTAGTACTGGACGATGCCCCGATACTCGGCCCCGAACTTGCTGACGATGGTGTAGTCGTCTTCGTTGACAATCCGGTTCCGGCGCGCGGGTTCTCCGCGCGACAAGTAAAGGGACGCTTTGGATTTGACCACGTCCGCGGGAACGTTGCAGGACTATCGTCCCGGGTCTGCCGCGAGAACGGCATCACGACCCGGCTGACGAAGCCGTCATCGCCGACCACGCGGTACGTCGACCAGGATGGCGCTGTCACAAGCTCGGGGCCCACCATGATCGCGTCGCCGTAGTCCACGACCTCATCGAGCCGCTCATCGTCCGCGCGATATCAAGGCCGCGACGTGTTCGGCGCGCCCGCAGCCGTCGAGGCCGAGCAGCAGCTCAAACACTGCGCCGATCGGGTGGTCGGCTACACCGAGCGGGTCTTTTCAAGCCCTGCACCAAATGTATCCGAACGCAACTTGACCCGAGAGGCCCTGATGAGCGTGGGCACGCGAATCTTCTACGACATCAATGACTTTGACCGCGACACCTGCTAGTTGCAACCGATCGTGTCCGGCTATGCGAACTACGGTGTCGTATTGTTCGCGGTGCTGCTGCTGGTCGGACTGCCGCGATCGTCAGCCAACAGCGGGACCATCCGCTCGGCGATGTAGCGCAGCTCGGCAGTCACACGTTCCCCCGGCTTCTTCGCCACTTTCAGGTGATACCGGGTGCCCTCGACACAGAACGGGCACCCCCGATTCGTTGGATGGTGGCCACCAGTTGCCTGTCGATGAACTCATCGCGAAGACTCCCTGGTCGACGAGCGGGGCGGTCGACCCCGGAGGTCGAACGCCCTGGCTGTGTGCATAGACGGTCGGGCCGACTGGTGGTCACCGATACCGAGGCGGGAGTACCGGCGCAGCCTGACGTGCTCGCGCTATTCTGGGGTCGTAGCGTTCACCTCCCATGGAGAAAGATCTTCTCGTTGAGGAGCCTGTGTCCACCCTGCATGAACGTCCCCGGCGCACTTAATCACCACTGACACAGAGGAATTGAGCACCTTCCGTCCAAGGGGTTGCAGGCATGGCCTGTGCCCAAGTTCGGCTGCCGCAGGGTCCGGGTCGGTCGAAGGTGTTGCTCACCGGCGAGGTGACCGACGACGCGCTGGCGGTGGCGGTGCGATCCATCGTCGACCAAGGCGGCGCGGCGTGCGTGAACGCGACCGCGATCTTCGTCGAGCGCGATCACCTCGAGGTCGCCCACCGCATCGCCGAGCAGCTGGCGGCACTGCCGACCTTGGCGCCGCTCGATGATGCCGCGGCGCTGCCGACCTGCCCCGAGCCCGAGGCGCGCCGGCTGGCGGCGGCGGTCGAGGCGCGCGGCCGCGGGCCACCGCGTTCCTGTCGGCGGCGGATATGGTGGCGCCGCTCGGCGATAGCAGCGCGGTGTTGCGGCCCACCCTGTACGCGTGCGATTGTCCGGATGCCTCGCAGGCCAGGTTCGAGATACTGTATCCCTGTGCGCGGGTGCTGCCGTGGTCGCGCACGGGTAGAGCGATGCTGTCGGACAGCTCACCGCGGTCGCCGAGGACGACGATCTGATCGATGACCTGGTCGCCGATCCCACGATCCGCAATGTCTATCTCGGTGACTACCCGACCTATTGGACGAAGGTCGGAGTTCCCCACGACGGATATCTCGGCGAATTTCTGATGAGCGCCAAGGGCGTAGCCAGATAGGTGGTCGCGCGCCGATAAGCGTGCGGAAGCGAACAGGCGGGGAGGGGAGCCGGAGTACATGGACGCCGTCGTCGAGGCCGGTGTCGGTTCGATGCGTTGATCGATTGTTCCCGAGGGGGTTTGATGCGCACTCTGATCATCGACAATTACGACTCGTACACATTCAATCCTTTTCAGTTGATCGCCGAGGTCAACGGATCCGGCCCTTTGTCGTGCACAACGATGACAGCTCGCTTCGCGCAATGGATTTCACCGAATTCGACAATTTTGTCGTTTCGCCCCGGGCCGGGACGTCCGCAGGCTTCGCGCGATTTGGGTTATGCCGCAGGTTCTGGCCGAGGCGAGCCTGCCCGTGCTGGGCGTATGCATGGGCCACCAGGCCATCGCGCCCGGTGCCGGGGCTTCGGTCGGACCCGCGCCTCGGCCGCGGCACGGTCATCTCACCCGGGTCCGGCACGACGACAGCGAGCTGTTCGACGGTCTGCCGCAGGATTTCGTCGCGGTGCGGTATCACTCGCTGCGCGTCGACGAGCCCCTGCCGGACGGAATCGGGGCCACGGCCTGGGCCGAGGACGGCGTGGTGATGGCGATACGCCATCGGACACGCCCGCAGTGGGGCGTGCAGTTTCATCCGGAATCCATTGCCTCCGAGGGCCGCCGGCTCCTGGCGAACTTCAAGGACCTCACACCTCATCCTCGCTCGCGCGGACCGACCCGTTGCCGTGCCGGCGCCACCGGCTGTCGAAGGGCAGGGGCGACGAGATCCTGAGGTCGGATGAGCGGGATGGTTCGCGGAACACCTCTACGGAACAGAGATGGGCTGGCCGGAAACCGGGGACACGGGGTGTTCCGCTGGCAGATCGGCTTGTGGAACACCCCGGATCACGGTCAGCTGGGTTGGAGTTGGCGGTCCTCGACGAGGAAGACGTGGGCCGTGGCGATGTCGAAGTACATGCCTGCCAATCGCAGCTTGCCCTCGCGTTCGGCGGTGGCACCGGCGGGGTAGCTCCGCAGGTGATCGAGTTGTTGCAGCACATTGTGCCGGGACAGTTCGTCGATCGGCGAGGTGCTCTCGTCGTCCGGCGGCGGGGACAGCTGCGGGGTGCTGTCGCTGGTGCCCAGCCGTTCCACGCTGGGCCGTGCCAGCTCCAGCCAGCCGTGGAGTCCGGGTAGGCCCTCAGGCGCGCCGGCGAGGGCTGCTGTCATGGCGCCGCAGGAGGAGTGTCCGCAGACTACGATGTCTTCGACACCGAGCATGACCACGGCGTACTCGACGGCGGCGGCGACGGAGGTGTCGGCGGGCGGGGTGGACTGTTGGTGGGGCGGTACGAGATTGCCGATATTGCGGACGACGAACAGGTCACCGGGTCCGCTGGCGGTGATCATGTTCGGCACGATGCGGGAGTCGGCGCAGGTGATCAGCAGTGTTTTGGGGGATTGCCTGTCGGCGAGTCGGTTCATCATCGGCTGCACCGTAGCGGCGGTGTGCTTGCGGTAGGTTTCCATGCCTCGGTGCAGGGCCGCGTTGATCGGGGGGCGTCGGTGTTCGTCGGTGTCGGCGACTGCGGTGACCGGTGATTGCCAGTCCGACCACGGGGCCATCCACGGGGCGACGGACGCGGCGGCGGCCTTGCGGTGCACGGTCGGTGTGCCGTTCTTGCCGGAGCTCAGCCAGGGGTGGCCGATCTCGTGGACGATCACCCTACCGCCGTTGGCCTCGTAGGCTTCCTGCCAGTCGCTGATCGTTTCGAACGCGGAATGATCCAGGTAGTCCACGACCAGGTCCAGGTGCACGGTGCGGGCCTCGGGGATCGTGCCCAGCACCGAGGATAGCCGGGGTGTGGACAGGAAGCTCAGCGCGCCTTCGACGATCACATGCCATCCGCCGTCCTTGGCTTCGGCGTGCACGGCCGACCACATGGTCCGTCGCAGCATCATCACGACCGCGACCGCGAGACCGAGGAACACGCCCTGCATCAGGTCCAGCAGAATGACGCCGCCGAGAGTGGCGGCGTAGACGAGGATGTCGCCGTGGCGGTGCGCGGTGCGAATGTGACCGACATCGACCAGTTTGATGCCGACATAGACCAGCAATCCGGCCAGGCTCGCCATCGGGATGTTGGAGATCAGCCCGCCGAGCGCGACGGTGAACACCAACACCCAGACGCCGTGCAGGATCGTCGACCAGCGGGTGCGCGCACCGGCCATCACATTGGTCGAGCTGCGGACGATGACACCGGTGACCGGCAGACCACCGACGGCCCCGCATGCCATGTTGGTGATGCCTTGCCCGACCAACTCCCGGTTGAGCCGCGCGCGCGGACCTTTGTGCAGTTTGTCGACCGCGACTGCGGACAGCAGGTTCTCGACACTGGCGATCAGCGCGACCGTGATCACGCCGACGAGGAATGCGCCGTATTCGGCATCGGGCAGTTTCGGCGCGAAGGACAGCGCGGTGAGCAGGTTGCCGGGGATCTGCACCCGGTTCACGGGCAGATCGGCGGCCGTGGCCACGGCGGTGACGAGCGCGATCGCCACGAGCGGACCGGGCACCCGACGCAGCGCGGCGGGCAGTTTCGGCCACAGCAGCAGGATCGCGATGGTGGCGACACCGACCGCAGTTTCCCAGGGATGATCGGCGGCGATGTCGCTGGGCAGGGTCCGCAGGTTCTCGATCGGTGAGCTCGCCGCCTTGAAACCCAGGATGACGTGAAGCTGGCCGAGCACGATCGTGACGCCGATACCGGCCAGCATGGCGTGTACCACAGCCGGGGAGATCGCCAGCGCCGCGCCGGCGACCCGGCTCAGACCGAACAGGATCTGCAGCGCGCCCGCGCACACCGTGATCGCGCACATCGCGGCCCAGCCCAGGTCGGTGACCAGCCCGGCCACGACGACGACCATGCCCGCGGCGGGACCGCTGACCATCAGCTGCGACCCGCCGAGGAACCCGGCGAGGATGCCGCCGATCACCGCCGAGATCAGCCCGCTGTAGACCGGGGCACCGGAAGCGAGCGCGATACCCAGGGACAACGGCACCGCGACCAAGAACACCACGATCGACGCGGGGACATCGAACTTCACCACCTTCCGCCAGCCGAACTGCGGCTGCCCCGGCCCGGACCGGTTTTGCGTTACTTGCATCGAACTATCTCCTCTCAGGCGATGCGAGTCCTCACGCGGCGCGACCCGCCACGCGATGGCCGCGCGGCGGGCTCCACACCGACTTCCTGCCAGCTTCGGTTCGTGCCAGTCCGGTCGTAAGCCACGTTGCGCAATCGCCGTAACGAGAATCCGCACTCGTAGAAAAGCGGACACAACGGAACATCCGGAAAACGGTCGGACAACAACGCCGAGAGCAACAAAGTCAACTTGGATGGCACGGTCGTATGACCAACTCGCTCCGTCGAAAACGGTTGGCCTCCAGCAGTTCCGGTCAACCAACCTCACGCAGGGAATTTCCGTGAATGCCGACACTCCGGACGCTCGGAATTCTGCGGAACCCCGGATAATGGTCACCGACGAATCGGGACACAATCGGTTCGGCATCGAGTCGAGGGAGTTGCCGAAGGCGATGACCACCCGCATACGCCACCACCTCCGATTTCACCCGGCAGATGTTCTGCACGGGTCCGCAAGGCCCGGCTGCGGGGCGGTCAACCCGCCCTCGCCGGTCAGCTGCAATCCATTCGCACGAGCCTGCTCGACCAACTGGCCAACCAGATCCGCATCCACCGCCGATGTCTTCACGTCCTGCCGTTTCGCCACCGCAGCAGTATCGGCCGTCTCGGCCGTCAACGCATCAGGCATCAAGTGCCACCCTGGGTTTGGAGTTCGATTCGCTGAACGAAGTTCAGCGGGAAGGTACCGCCGTGCCGACACTTGGATCCGGTGACGAGGAAAAAGCCGGTCGGGGCTTCCTCTGAGGAGTTGGCCGGTCAGGAACTGGTCCGGATGGCCAAGGAGGAGGGGATTGTCGCTGACCGGTCCGGACGGGCTGCTCAAGCAGTTCAGCAAGACCGTCCTCGAAACCGCGTTGAACGAAGAGATGACCGATCACCGCGGATACGACAAGCACGAGGCGCCCGAGGAGCGGGAAACGGTGAACGTGCGCAACGGAACTCGCCCTAGGTGGCTGGTGTCGAACGGGCCCATTTGGGCGGTGAGGCCGCCCGGTCGGTGCGGGATTGATGGTTGACTGGTGCTGGCGGACCCGTCGCTGGGACTGTATCTGGTTGTGCCCGTTACTGTTCGGGATGGCCGTTGGCGCTGGGCTCGTCGGTCTCAGATGCGGGCACCGGCCCAGCCGCTGGTGGTGTGGCCGATGCCGAGGACGGCAAGGCGTGCGAGGTTGTGCGCGGCGGCGAGCAGGCCGAAGTCGGCGCCGATCTTCGCTCGTCCGCGAAGGCGGGCGCGGCGCCCGCCGTGGCGGCGGCGCATCGGGTGGGCGATCTTGCATTCGACCTTGGGTCTGGTCGCGCTGTAGCTGGCCTTCCGGTCCGGGTCCCGTTGTCGTGTGCGGGCTGTGGCCAGGTATTTCTCGTAGGCACCGACGGTGATCGTGCGCCCGCCAGCCGCCGAGGTGCACTGCGCGCGCAACGGACACTCGCCGCAGGCGGAACCGAAATAGGCGACACCGGTGTGACGGCCGGTGCTGGGCAGGATTGTCGCAGTGATCCCGGCCGGGCAGGTCACCGTCTGCCGTTCCAGGTCGACCGTGAAGCGGTCCTTGGAGAAATGCCCCTTCACCGACGCCGACGGCTGCACCTTGACCTGATTGCGAATCCCATTGTCGTCCAACCGTTTCAGTAACTCTCCTGCACCGTAAGCGGCATCACCGAACACCGCGCCGGCTTCGGCTTCGGCTTCGGCTTCGGCTTCGGAGGGCAGTATGTCGGCCAGCAGGCCAGTAGCGGCATCGGCGTCGCCGCTGTTGCCGGGGGTGACCGCAGTGGCGGTGATGATCTCGCTGTCGGGGTCGATCGCGATATGGCCCTTGTAGCCGTCGAACCCCCGGGCGCTGGTCTTGTGCCCATGGCGGGTCTCGGGATCGACAGTCGAGATCACCCGGTCGGCTGCTGTGCCACGCACGATCCGGAAGTTCCCGTCGTCATCGGTGATGTCCTGGCCCAGCACAGTGGCCAGCAGCCGCGCGGCCTGGCCGACGCGTTCGTCGAGCTCGCGCCCGTTCAACAGCGCAACCATCGCCGACCCGTCCCGGGCACGGGAATCGATCAACTGCTCACGGGCGGTCTCGTCGTCCCAGTCGATCACGGGTTTCGCGGTATCGGTGTAGTCGTCACCGCTGGTGATCACCGCCCGCAGCGCAGCGGCCTGCTCGACGTCGGCGACGGCGAGCAGGCCACGGATCGCCGACCGGATCAACGTGACGGTGTCCATCGTGGCCACCGCGTCATACAGCGCAGTCGAGTCCAGCACCCGCTTGCGGCCAATCAGCCCCGGGGCACGCGCCACCTCGAGCACGGCATCGAAGATGCGGTCGGGCCGGTCCGAACGGGCCAGCCTCGCCCGCATGTCCACCAGCACCGTGTGCACGAACCCCGGATAGTCGAAATCCAAGCCTCCGGCGGCATACTTCCAGCGGGCATCGAACGCGAACCGCTCCACCGCTTCCCGATCCGACAGACCCTCGATGCGCTGCAGCACCATCACCACTGCCACGATCATCGGCGGCACGCTACGGCGACCCGCATCGGTGGACAAGTCGGCGAACATCTCGTCCGGGAACAACCGGACGCATTCCCGGTGCAGCACACCATAAATCGAGTCCTCCGCCACCCGGCCCGCGCAGAATTCCGCCGTCGACCGCAGCAGATCACCCTGACTCGGCACACGCCCCAACGTCACCCGAACATTCTGCTCGAGACACACCCCTCACCGCACGAAAAACACCAGCCACCTAGGGCGGACGGCGGAGATCGCCCATGGCGGGCATGCGGCTTCGGACGGTGTGGCTGGGCAACGTGGCGATGGGGCGGCGACGGTGGCGATCGGGACGCCCAGGCTCGTCTCGCTGTCGATGCCTGTCAACGGACATTGGGATCTGTCACAAAGTTGGCGGCGCCCTGAGGATTTGGAGTCCAGCGGACAGTAGTCGATCATGATCCGGGTGCGCTGATCTCGATCCGAGGGTCCTCGTGTCATCGATCGATGTCACACGTTGAGCGGACGGCGGTGACGGAGAAGGTCCAAGAGATCTATCGAGCAGGAAGAGTTTTACAGCCAGCGCGCCGACAGTTCCGGCCGTGCCAGCTCCGCCCACAGCACGGTTCTGCCCGTGGCGGTGTGGCGGTGTGCTGGCCGCAGCGGGCACTTTTGATGCGTTCCACGTAATCGCTGACCAACCGCCCGGACTCGGCGATGATCATCGAGTTTTCCGGCGAGTCGTGCACCTCCACCAGCAACCGCGCCGCGGATTCGGCCCGCAACCACAGCGTCAACCTGGTCGGATACTGCAGCTCGTAGTCTTCCACGGCGGCCGCGAACGCCTTGGTGAGATCGTGGACGACCCGTTCGGCATCGGCCAGCACATCCGTCCACCCCACCGGAACAACGTGTTACGCAGGAACATCCCTGCCAGACGCACCGCGGAAAACTGCGCCGACAGATCGAGCCGGTCTGTTCCCGCGCCAGGCAGCATGCCCGGCGGCGGCAACCCCCGGTCGGCACCGACGCGAGTGGCGATATGCGCGGCGACCCTGGTCAGCTGACCCGCCAGCATCGCCTTCTCACGATCGCTCAGCGGTCCGGTGGCGGCGTCGAGCGCGGCGTGCTTCACACGCACCGATGCGGCGGATCTCGCCGAGGAGGTCAGACACCGCTGGTAGCGACTGTGCACCCGGACCGACCAACCAGTGCAACCCGGACACGACGCACCCTGCGCGGTGACGCTGGCATGGATCCGTAAAGCTGTTCCGCCGCGGGTGACCTGTTCGATGCTCAGGTCGGCCAGATGCGGAAGCAGAGCCTTCAGATCAACATCAGCACACCCGGATCATGATCGATCACCCCTCACCCGACTCCAAATCGCCAGGGCGCCACCAACTTTGTGCCTGAGCCCGTGAATGCCGGGTAGGCGGTCGGTTCGGCTCCGGTGTGGCGGACACGAAATCATGTCCACCGAACCGGAGCCACATGTCCGCCCAGCCGGATTATTGCCCATCCGCTTGCACGCGTACCCGCCAATCAGCGATCAGATGATTAATCCGTGTGGTGCAACATAATTCGATTCCTCTAACCCGGTGGCGTTCGCCGTTACCAAGCGGATATCTTCTTGTCGCGCAAGGTTTCGACACCGAGGGTTGCATGGACGGTGCTGTTGTCCGCCTGCCGCCGAACGGCGGCCACCCTTGATGGGTCTGGATGGTCCGAAGCCCACTGGCGCAAGAGCGGCCGCAGCTCGATGGGCAAGGACTGTGTCGAGGTCGCGTTCCTCGATGGGGGCATGGTCGGAGTTCGCGACTCCAAGAACCCCACCGGTCCCGCGCTCGTCTCCACTCCCAGCGAATGGGACGCCTTCGTCGCCGGTACCACAGATGGCGAGTTCAACCGGCCGTAAGCGCGAGCATAGGCAGAGAGCGCCGTGAACGGTCTTGATACCCGCACTGGTCGAGACCAGGAACGGTGTCGTGTCAAACTGCCCGGATTCGGACCTCATCGGATGGACGAACCGGCTGCAGTTGTTCGTCTGGCTACCCGATCCAGGTCGGCTCCGGTCGCCTCGGCGTCGGAGCAACTGGGGGATTCGGATCACCGGAGGTCGCGCGGCGTGTCATACGGTTCGCATGGCGCTCACCAGCCCCGACAACCGCAGCTCACACGCCCGCAATCCCCTCGGCGAACTCGGCGATCCGCCGACGCAGCCCCTCTACCTCCTCGACCGCGGCAGCCTCACGCAGGCCAGCTCGTCGCGCCACAACCCAGTCACCGTCTCGGCGATAGACCGCCAGCGACCACACCGACAGGCCCAGAGGTCCCCAGATCACATCGCTACAACCGCTATTTCGATCAGTTTGTGGACTGGCAGTTATGCGCGACGGCGTTGGAAGCCTTTCGCTACCCGTCTCAACTTCGTCGGCGGTCTACTGCGAGGGACGCATGGATGAGATCGACGAGGCCGTCGAGCGCCGTCAACGACGACTCGTGCTGATAGGTCAGGCCAGGGAACTGCTCGGAGACGGCGACGAATGCCGCGTCCGCTGTGGACCATTGGACATGGATCGCGGAAAGTCGTACCCATTGGTCGATACCGTTCATGGTGGAGCCTTCACAGAAATGTGAACGACCGGTCGGATATCAGCGTGCCACATCGGTCGACGCCCACGGTAGAGGCGATACCAGGATGCCTCCCACCCGTTAGCTCGCGGTGAACGTTCTCGGTATCTTCGATGGCGACCGGTCGAACAGGCACGTTCTCCACAGGCACGTCGTGGGTGTCCATCGCAGCTCGACGAGCTTCCGACCAATCCGTACGGGGAGGAACGGGCGTTGACCGGCCAGCGCCCGCGTGCGCGGCGCTGTGTCCGATTCCGCTGGGGCTGCTGCAGTTTCTTCTTTTCGGAAGCTGGATGGGCGGAGCGAGTCCTGGGCCGGGTCAGAGTGGAGACCGGCGGCACTTCTGAAGGCATCGATGATCGTCGGGTGCTGCTGCGCCGTTGTCGGCGCGGGCACCGATCGCGTGTGTGCCGTGGACTGTCGGGCACCGACAGATCGGGTGGTGTGACGACGATGGCCGACATACTGAGACAGTGCACGTGCAGTTGCGGTTCCCGCCGGGCGGAGCCGTACTCGACTACCGGGCCAGCCGGGCGATCGCCGTCAGACTGGCTGCCGAGTTCGGCCTGCACGGTGTCGACGTCCGTGTGGACGACCAGGTGACCGGCGCGTTGGCGGACTTGCCGAATCCCGAACTATGGTCGCCGTAACCGTTGTCGGTGCGAGACCGCGGTTGCGCCAACAGGTTTCGGATCACCCCGCCCAGGCGTGCCCGGACAGCGTCGTTTCGTCGTCGCCGCGCATGGCGTAGACGCGTTCGAGGAAGTCGCGGTGGGCGCGCAGGGTGGCGTCGAGCAGTTCGCGCCAGGTGCGGCGGTCGACGCGGCTGTCGCTGTCGAGCGACGACAGCGACGCCGGGCCGAGCCGGTCGACGTGGTCGACGATGAAAGTCAGTCTGCGCCTGGGGAATTGGGCACCGATTCGGGGGTTGTCGTCGAGGAAGCGATCCAACGCGTAGAGGTAGTTGATGGCGCGTGCGTATTCGGTGTCGGTGAGGTGGTAGTCCATCCGCTTGATCTCGACGATCCACAGCTCGCCGGAGTCGTGCAGCAGCACGAAGTCCGGTTCGCGACGGTGGCTGCCGATCGTCGTGGTCACCAGGGTGGCGCCGAATTTCTGTGCGTACCAGCGTTCGAAGCTGGCCCGTACCCGTTCCAGGGATTCGTTCATGCCCAGTGGTGTCCATTCCGGCGCGAGCAGCCACGGCGCGCTCTCGATCAGCTCCTGGAACGGCCGCTCCAGCGACCGGCGATCGTCGATCAGGCCGCGCAGCCGGTCCAGCACCGCGACCCGGTCGCTGGCGATCTGCCCCAGCGAATAGATCTCGGCGACCCGCGCCCGCTCGAACAGCGCCACCACCACATCCAGTGCCGGATCACCGTCCTGAGCGATCTGCTGCAACGTCTCCAGCAGACTGCGCTGCGGCCCCAGCGACAACGCCAGCCGCACAATGCTCTCGACGTGCGCGGCATCCTCCAGCGCCGCACGATCCTTGTGCGCCACCAGAATTCGCGCCGCATCCAGCACCGAATCACGAAACACACGGTCGCCCGGCGCGATCGCTTCGAGCGTCTGGTGAATCTGCGACTTCGCCAGGAACTCCTGCCACACCCGCCCCCGGATCGACTTCTCCCCCAGCCGCCCGATCTCGCGGACCAGGCCCGCACCCCACACCGCCAGCGCCTCACCGCGCGCGGAATTCCACATGATGTCCTGGCGATCGGACCGGACCAGGTCCTCCTCATCGTCGAGCCAGTCGGCGTGCACCGCACCCACCAGGTACGACCGCAGCTTGTACTCCCCGGTGAACCCGGACGAGATGCCGAAATCCCTGGTCTGGGCGACGATTTTGCCGCGCGCGTAGATCCGCACCCCGGCCATGGCCGCATCTCGGTAGGGCTGCTTGGAATAGGCGACCCAGCCGGTGACCGGCAGGAACTGACGCCCGAACCGCACCGGTCGTCGGCCCACATCGATGCGCGTCTCCTCCATCACGTCGATCGGCAGATCGCTGAGGACGAAACCCTCGCTGCCGGGTGGGTCCGCGGCGCTGTTGGCGACCTCGACCCGCCAGTCCGGGCGCTCGATCCCGAACCGCGCGGCCAGTTGCCGGTTCAGCTCCGGACCGGATTTGACCCGCTTGCGGAAGAAGTTCCGCAGAATCACCGTCGTTCCCCGTTCGGCGGTGAAGGTGCCGTCGCGGGGGCCGGGCGCCGGGTAGTAGTCGTGCTCGGTATCCGACAGCATCTCCCCCAGATCCATCACCAGATGCGACACCGGCCACCCCTGCGGTGTCCGATCTCCCGGACTGCTGCCGGCGGAGATCACCTCGATGGTCCGGCAGATCCCGAAGGCGGCGAGTTTGCCGATTCCCTTGCGCCCCATGACCGGACGCTTCCGCTCCCGCGACAGATCCGACCCCGTCCGCACCCGCCGGTCCGAGCCGACCATCAGGTAGTGCTCGTTCACCTCCGCGGCGGTCATCCCGTGCCCGTTGTCCGCAACAACGATCTCGTAGGGCTCCTCCTCGGCGGCCCGCACCGTACCGGCCAGCGTGACCCCCCACGGCAGCGTCACCTCCACCACGGAGGCGTCCGCGTCGTAGGAATTGGCGATCAGCTCCGCCAGCACGGCCGAAACACGGTCGTACAGCTTGATACCGAGTTTGTCGATCGCCAGTCGGCTGATCCGCATCGTGTATTTGTGGTCGTCCGGTTCGCGGATCCGATCGACCGCATGCACATCGGTGTACATCGTCGGGTCCCCATCACCCTGTCGATAGCCCACTGCCAGCTATCCGTCACCCCATCAAACGCTACCCCGGAAACCACAGCCTGAACGGCGCAAGTCGCAATCCTTACCGAAAGATCCCAGGATTCACCACACGCTTGCCAAAAGACACAGACCGGTCTCAATAAGACAAGAATACCCTCATCGCGGATTTCTTTCACCGTACATCGAGCGGACCGACCACATCCTGCTACGGGCTTCTACCAGGAAGGATCTTCCAATTCACAAGGGAGCTTGCAGAGATTCGAGCTCCATGTTCAGTCATGAAAACCCATTCACCTGTCAAGGCTTCTTGAAGTACGGGAGCCGTCGAGATGGTGTCGTGATCTTTGATTTCTGTTCACCGATCCGACGTAGGAAATGCTTTGTTTCACCTGCAAGATGATGCGTGGCGTCAAGCAGTACGAGCCACACCGTCCGATCGGCATTGCCCTTGTTCTTCCTATTCCTGCTGGAGGCATCGCCATGCAACTGCATCTACACGGAGGAAAACGCGTCAGATTCTGCCGTCTGTTGAACGAATCCAGTGACAGCCTGTTGCTGGTACCGCTGGACCACTCGGTGGCCGATGGGCCGATTACCACCGGATCCGAACTGGTGCGCTTGGCGCGGATCGTCGCCGACAACGGCGCTGACGGCCTGATCCTGCACAAGGGCCGAGTCCGGTTCCTGCCACCAGAGTTGTTTCGCCACATCTCCCTGATCGTGCACCTCAGCGGAAGCACCGCCCACGCACCCGACGCCGACGCGAAGATCCTGCTGGCACTGGTGGAGGAAGCGGTGGAGCTGGGCGCCGATGCGGTGAGCGTGCACGTGAACCTCGGCTCCGCGACCGAAACACGCCAGCTCGGCGATCTGGGCCAGGTAGCCGAACGATGCTCGCGCTGGGGCATGCCACTGCTGGCGATGATCTACCCACGCGGGCCGCAGATCATCGACCCCGCGGCGGAGCATCTGGTGGCGCACGCCGCGAGCATCGCCGCGGACCTGGGGGCCGACATCGTCAAGACGCCCTACACCGGCGACCTCGAATCGATGGCCCGGGTAGTGGCCAGCTGCCCGATCCCGGTCGTCACGGCCGGGGGCGCCCCGGTGCACGACGACGACACACTCTCACAGGCGGTCTCCGAGGTCATGGCGTCCGGAGCCCTGGGAGTTGCTATGGGCCGCAACATCTTTCGTTCCAACAACCCGGCCGAGACCACCCGCCGGGTCGCCGAGGCCGTGCACGCCGGCCGCGCTGTCGCCGCCGTCGCCTGACCAAATCCCGTCTCCTGACAAGTCCGTCCGGCCCCGCCGTCCCGACGGCGCCCTGATCCCTGTCGGCACCCATTGCCGCACAGGCGCTGTACCGAGTTGCGAGATCGAAGGAGTCCCAGTGAAGTTCGCATGGATCGACGTCCGCCGACGTGACCAGCAGACCGAAGCGATTGTCGAAGAAGCCATCCACAACGGGATAGCCGGCATCGTCGCCGACGACCCCGCGCTGCTGCACACCCTGCCCCCGCACATCCAGAAAGTGGTCGTCATCGGGCCCGACACCACCGGCATCGACGACCTGGTCGCGGCCGCCGACGTCGTGCTGTCCGATCACCGCCTATCGACGCCGGACATGCCGATAGCGACGGGTGCCGCGCAGGGCGTGTACATCGACGTCGTCGACGAGCACACCCTCGACATCGCATGCCGCGTGGCCACCGAACTCGACTGGCTGGTCGTGCACTTCCGGCAGGATCCGAGCCGTATCCCGCTGGAGATCCTGCTCGCCGCCGGCGACCGCGCGGACTGCCGGGTGGTGACCGTGGTACACGACCTCGAGGATGCCGAAATCACCCTGGGCGTGCTCGAACGCGGCTCCGAAGGTGTACTGCTGGCTCCGCGGCGGGTCGGCGACGCCACCGACCTGGTGCGAATCTGCCACAGCCAGAACATCAGCCTCACCCTGGAGGAGACCGAGATCCTCAGCCTGCGCCATGTCGGGCTCGGGGAACGAGTCTGCATCGACACCTGCACCCACTTCGGTCTCGACGAAGGCATCCTCGTCGGATCCTTCGCCAAAGGCATGCTGCTGGCCTGCTCGGAAACCCACCCGCTGCCCTACATGCCCACCCGACCGTTCCGGGTCAATGCCGCAGCCCTGCACTCCTATGCACTCGCCCCCGACAACCACACCCGCTACCTCACCGAACTCCGCGGCGGATCGGAACTGCTGGCCGTCAACGTCAAGGGCGAGGCCCGCCGTATCGCCGTGGGCCGCATCAAGATGGAGACCCGGCCACTGATGCTCATCACTGCCCGCACCGCCTCCGGCACCGACGTCGAACTGGTCATGCAGAACGACTGGCACGTACGGGTTCTCGGCCCGGGCGGCAGCGTCCTCAACATCACCGACCTGCGGCCCGGTGACGTCGTCCTCGGCCACACCCTCACCGACCAGCGCCACGTCGGCTACCCGATCAAGGAGTTCCTGCACGAGCAGTAGCTTCCCCGCGCGGCCCGGGGCCGTCGACCACCCCGGCGGCCCCGGACCGCACCCCCCCCCCCGGTTTTAGGCCCGCGGTCCACCGGTTTGGGGGGGGGGGGGTTTTGATGTTGTATCACTTGGGGTTAGGGTTGCCCCACCCGCTGGTGAAGCTCGTGTC
>NZ_JARWQD010000317.1 GCF_029869545.1 Nocardia wallacei
ATTATAGCCCCCCCGCCGCCGTCTACAACCTTACCTCCCCCCCCGCCCCCCCCCCCCGCGCCTTCCCCCCCGGGGCTCTCCCTTATCCCCCAGGTAATCGACTTCCAGGCATAGGCGCGGAAATATCCAGGGCATCAAAGGAATACGGTCGAGGAGTCCGAGATGCCTGCTTATGCCATCGCTCATCTGCACGATGTCGACGCCAATGCCGAAATAGTCGAGTACCTGCGGCGGATCGATGACACCCTGGCGCCGTTCGGCGGGAAATTCATCGTGCACGGTGGGCGGCAATGCGTCGTCGAGGGACCCGTCGACGGCCGTGCGATCGTGATCGAATTCCCGGATTACGATGCGGCGCAGGCGTGGTACGCCTCGCCGGAGTATCAGGCGATTCTGCCGCTGCGCACGAACAACTCCGACAGCGTGGGGATCCTGGCCGACCACTGCGGCGACGACCACGTCGCCACCGACATCCTGCCGCCGTCGGCACTACGCGACTGATCGCAGGCGGGGTTCAACGCCCGGCGGACGTCAGGAAGTCCCGGACCAACGGCCCTGCGACGGAACGGAACTCCTCGAAATAGGCGTGCCTGGCACCCGGGATGAGGTGCAGCCGGGCGCCGGGTATCCGCTCGGCGAGCAGCGGCGCATTGGCGGCCGGATTGAAGCGGTCGTCGGTGCCGTGCACGACCAGCGTCGCAGCGGCGATGTCGGGCAGGACATCCCAGGCGTCGTGGCGATGGCTCGCGATCAGATGACGGCGGCGGGCATGGGACGGCATCTCCGGATCGCCGAGGGTCTGGTAGGGCCCGGGGTGGGTCGCGAGCCATTTCGGGGTGTACATGAGGTCCTGCAGCGTCTGTTCGGCCGTCGCCGGATTCGCCAGCAGGGCACGGATTTCCGGACCGCGCTCCACACCGTGCCTGCCACCGGGCGAGGTGCAGCCGAGCACCAGCGCGCGCACGCGGTCAGGGTATCGGGCCGCCACCCACTGCGCCACGCGGCCGCCCATCGAGGTGCCGTAGACGTCGGCGCGGTCGATGCCGAGATCGTCCAGCACCGCGATCGCATCCTCCGCGAACCCCGGTGTGCTGTACGGGATATCCGGCTTGTCGCTGTCCCCCGTGCCGCGGTAGTCGAAGGTGATCGTGCGATGCGTGCCGTGGAAGTCGTCGCGGATGCCGTCCCACCAGTGATGGTTGTTGGACTGGCCCGCGATCAGCAACAGCGGCGTGCCCGCGCCCGCCACCTGATACGCGATCCTTACGCCATCGGCGGCCTTTGCGTACGGCACGGCCCTCCCTTTCCGCACTCCTCCACCGTCGTGCACCACTATCCCAACACCGTCGCGCACCCGATTGATCCCGCGCGCGGCCACGGCCCGCGCCGATCACGGAGCCGTGCCGCGACATGGCCGGAATCATACGCAAAGCGGGTGGTCACCGAGGATTCGGTGACCACCCGCCAGGCTGTCCGGGCCGCTAGTCGTTCTGCAGGTAACTGAGCAGCCGCAGGATCTCGAGGTACAGCCAGACCAGGGTGACAGTGAGGCCGAGCGCCACGCCCCACGCGGCCTTCTCCGGCGCCTGCGCGCGGATCAGCTGGTCGGCGGCGTCGAAGTCGAGCAGGAAGCTGAACGCGGCGATCGCGATCACGACCAGGCTGAAGATGATCGAGATCGTGCCGCCGTCACGCAGGCCGAACCCGCCCGGGGTGAAGAACGCGGCGACCATGTTGCCGAGCATCAGGACCAGCACGCCGATCATCGCGCCGACGATCATGCGGGTGAATCGCGGCGTCACCCGGATGGCGCCGGTCTTGTACACCACGAGCATGCCGAAGAACACGCCGAAGGTGCCGAGCACCGCCTGCGCGATCAGCGCCGAGCCGCCCACGCCGCCGAAGGCGACGTTGGTGAACATGAACGACAGCGCGCCCAGGAACATGCCCTCGAACGCGGCGTAGCTGAGCACGATGGCCGGGTTGTCCTGCTTGCGGCCGAACGTCGCGACCAGCACCAGCACCAGGCCGACCAGGCCGCCGACGATGACGAACAGCGGTGCCAGCGCGTGGTTGGCGGCGGTCAATCCGTAGGAGATGATCGCCGCCAGGGTAACCACGCCCAGCGTGATACCCGTCTTCGTGACGACGTCGTCGATGGTCATCGGGCGAGCGCCCGCCTGGGTCGGCGGCTGGTACTGCTGCTCGTAGCCCTGCGGCTGCTGCCCGTACTGCGCGAATTGCCCGGCGCCCGCAGCCGCCGAACCGAACCCCGCGTATCCACCCTGCTGTTGCGGCAGGTTCTTGAAGATCGGGTTGCTTGAGGTGCGCACCGTTCTCGTGCCTTTCCGAAGGTCGCGGTCCACGACTCTCGTGGCCGTTTCGAGTATCCAACGTGCCGCGGCAGGATCAAGTTCCCGAACCGGGCGAAAATCCGGACAAAGCGGACTCTACTACTGCCCGGAACCTACTCCTGCCGGACGTCGCGCAGACCACGCATCGACCGCGTCACCGTGAATTTGCGGTTGCGAGCCACCACGTCGGTCTTGCCGACCAGCCGTTCCATGACCCCACGATAGTTCAGGTGCGAGTTGTACACAGTCCATAACTCACCGCCGGGCCGCAGCACCCGTCCCGTCTCGGCGAACATCTTGATCGCCGAGCCGGTGTGCACCGCCGCGCCCACATGGAAAGGGGGGTTGCACACCACGAGGTCCGCGCTGTGCGCGGCCACCCCCGCCATCGCGTCGTCGCGCAGCACCGTCACCCGATCGGCCACACAGTTCGCCGCGGCCGTCGCGCGCGCCGAGGCGACCGCCGCCGCCGACTGATCGGTGCCGACCACGCTGATCCGCGGGCGCGCCTTGGCCAGCGCGACCGCCAGAATGCCGGTGCCGCAACCCAGATCGATCGCCTCGCGGGCGTCCGGCTTCATGCGCCGGACGTGCTCGAGCAGGAAACGGGTGCCGATGTCCAGGCGCGGGCCCGAGAACGCGGCACCGTGCGCGACGACCTCCAGTCCCAGCTCGTCGAGCTGGTTGCGCACGGGAAAGGGCGGATCGCCGAGCGGTTTCGGGTGCTGCGCCAACAGGATTCGCGACTTCTGCCGCCCCCGGCTGGCGCGCACCGAGGCGAACGACTCGCTCAGCACGTCGTTCATGGCCGGTGTCAGATATTTGTCGCGGGCACCGGCGAACACCTCGACCTCGGGATCGGCGTAGCGGGCGACGGCGTCGGCGATCTCGGCCAGCCCGGACAGCGCCCGGGGCAGTCGCAGCAGCACCACCCGCGCACCCTCGAGCAGGCGGCGGCCGAGGGCGTGGGCCGTGTAGCGGTCGGACAGCCCGAGGGCGCGCGCGTTGTTGGCCAGCGCGAGTTCGCCGGTGAGCAGGTCCTGGTGCACGCGGACCCCGCTCAGCTCGTGGGTGGCGATGGCGCCCAGGGTGAGCGCGCCGTACCCGTCGTCGACCACCGCGACGCCCTCGCCCTCGCCCCCGGCGGCGGCGAGGGCGTCGGCGGCGACATCGAGGATCAACCGGTCGGCGGCGTCGACCGCGTAGAGGTTCACCGCTTCCACGTCCGGGTATCGCCGCAGCCGGCTCAATACGTCGTCGACCTCCTGCACGCCTACAGTGTGCTAGATCGTTGCCGTGTCGTCGCGCCGACCCCGGTGGTCTCACCGCATACCATCGGCCCCATGCGTAACAGGCTGGCGTTGACAGTGGTCGCGGGGCTCGCACTGCTGGCGGGTTGCTCCGACGGTGCGTCCGAGACGGCGGAGCAGCGGCCCGCCGCGACCTCGGCGCCGTCGACCAGCGGGCCCGAATCCCCGCCGCCGACGGGCACATCGCCCCGGGAGGGCAAGCCCTCGAGCGACGCCCGCCTCACCGTCACCGGCGTGCGCCTCGGTCATCACGACGGCTTCGACCGGGTGGTCTACGAGCTCGGCGGGACCGGCACACCGGGCTGGCGGGTGCAGTACACAGGCCGCGCGGTGCAGGACGGCAGCGGCCGGGTGGTCGACGTGGCCGGGCAGTCGATCCTCGAGGTGCAGATCCTGGGCTCGGCCTATCCGTGGGACAGCGGTGCCACCCCTTACGCGGGCCCCGATCCGGCGACCGACCCCGGCGTGCCCGGGATCGCGGGCGTCTACGGCACGCAGGTCTTCGAGGGCACCACACAGTCGTTCATCGGCGTGAATGCCGACAAGCCCGGGTTCGCGGTCAGTTCGCTGGAGAATCCGGCACGGCTGGTCATCGACGTCGCCACGGGGTGAGCATGGATCCCGGCCTGCTTTTGGCCGGGATCAGGCCTGGCCGGTTTCGAAGCGGGAGACCTTCTCGCCCGCGACGGTGAAACGCCAGGCGGTGCGCATGGAGCCCCAGCGGTCGTTGGTGTAGTCGGCGACGAAGGATCGGCCGCCGTCGGCGATCGTGGCCGGGTCGACGGTCATGCGGCCGTTGGTGTCGAACGCCTCGCCCTGCACCCACTGCCGCAGGTCGCGGTCGCTGCCGTCGTCGGACATGGTGGCGTCGTCGGTGAGCAGGTCGTAGAAGGAGGCGCTGTCGCCCGCGTTGAGCGTGTCCACGAACTTCGCCACCACGGGATCGAGTAGCTCGGCCATCCAGGCACCCCTTCCGGGTCCGGTACCGCAAGATCGGGTCACAGCAAATTTACCGCAACACGCTTCGCGCGTCCGTTAGTCAGGGTCGATCACTCCGGCGCTCGTTTCGGATGGGCGATCACTCCGGCGCTCGTTTCGGATGGGCGATCACTTCTCCGGTCCGGGCGGGCCGATCACTCCTCGGATTCGTCGTCGCGTGGCGCGGCGGGTCTCGGTCCGAGCCGGATGACGCCGCGGTCGAGATCGAGCTCGCCGACCTCGAACGACTGGCCGCTGCCCGCCTCGTCGTCGCTCTCCTTGCGCAGCCTCCCGCCGTGCAGGAGTTCACCGAACTGTCCCATGCGCCCCACCCTACGCCGCACGTCCGACGAGCGCGGGGCCATGAGCCGACCGCGACCGGTGAGCGGACCGTCAATCCTGTGCGGCCGCCACGCTTTCCGCCGCCACCGGCACCGAATGCGCTGCCTTGCTGCGCGGCAGCGCCGCGGCGGCCACGACCATCACCACCGCCATCGCCGAGACCCCGAGGAACACCAGGTGGATCGCCGACGACAGCACCTCCGGCGCTGGATGTTCGGCGGCGCCCACCCGCATGTTCACCAGGGCACCGAAGACCGCGACACCCACGGCGCTGCCGATCGAGCGGGCGAACATGTTGGTACCGGTCACCACGCCGCGCTCGCTCCATTCCGCGCTGGTCTGGGCGGCGATCAGGGTCGGTGCCGCGACCCAGCCCAATCCGGCGCCGACGACGAAACAGCTCAGCGCGATCTGCCACAGTCCGGAGCCGCTGCCGAGCAGCAGGGTCGACAGCGCACCGAGGGCGGCCAGCGTGCTGCCGATCAGCGCGGTACGGCGAAAACCGATGCGCAGGTACAGCTTTCCGGCCAGCGAGGCGGTCAGGGGCCAGCCCAGCGTGAGCGCGCCGACCGTCAGCCCGGCCACGAGCGCGCCGACGCCGAGCACGCCCTGCGCGAAAGTCGGTACGTACGAGGTCAATCCGAGCATGACCGCCCCGATCAGCAGCGACGCCAGACTGCTCGTCACGACGATGCGGCGGGTGAAAACCCACAGCGGCAGAATCGGATTCGCGGCGCGCTGCTCGACGAAGCCGAACAGCACCAGCAGCGCCGCGCCACCCGCGAACACCGCGATACCGATCGGCGAATCCCACGCCCACGAGTGCCCGCCCTCGAGCAGTCCCAAGATGACCGCGCCCGCGCCCACGGCCAGCAGCGCGGCGCCGAGGTAGTCGACGCGGTGCCGTTGCCGGGGCGCGGTCTCCCGGAACGACCGCATCAGCACCCAGGCCGCCAGCGCCGCGAGCGGCAGATTGATCAGGAAGATCCACCGCCAGCTGAGGTAGTCGGAGAACAGCCCGCCCAGCAGCGGCCCGAGAACCGACGAGGCCGCCCACACGCTGGCCAGGTAGCCCTGCACGGTGGCGCGTTCCTCGAGGGTGTAGATGTCACCGGCGATGGTCATCGACATCGGCTGCACCGCGCCCGCGCCGATGCCCTGCACGGCGCGAAAGATGATGAGCGCGAGCATATTCGACGCGAGACCGCACAGCAGCGAGCCGAGCGCGAAGACGGCGATGCCGAACAGCATCACCGGCTTGCGGCCGAAGGTGTCGGCGAGCTTGCCGTAGATCGGGACCGTCACCGCCTGCGCCAGCAGATAGATCGAGAACAGCCAGGGGAACTGAGCGAAGCCGCCGAGGTTGTCGGTGATGGAGAGCACGGCGGTGGCGATGATCGTCGAGTCCAGCGCCACCAGGGAGGTGGACAGCATCAGCGCCGCGAGGATCGCGCCGCGCTCGGAGCGGAGGCCGATCGAGGGTTTCCTGGTGGCGGCGGTCAACGGACACCCTCTCATTAGCTCGGCTCAACAACTGAGTCGAACGCCCCGAACCCGCCGATATTCCATACGGGAAGGGGGTATTCCCGCCGGAAGCCCTAGAATGGCGGCGTGGTCACCCAGCCCAGCCCCCGAGCCCCCGGATATCTCCGGCTGCTCGGCACGCTGGCGCTGCTGGCAGCCGTCGCCATCATGCACGCGGTCGTCTTCACCAGCGGCCACGCCCAAGCCGCGGCCCATCCCCAGGCATCCGGCCACCCACAACCGCCCAGCCACACCCAGGCCGCGGCTTACGCGCAAACACCCGGCCGTATCCAGGCGCCTGGCCACGCACATAGGCCCGACCCGCCCCAGGCAACCGGGCACGCACCGACAACCCGCCACGCGCAGGCAACCCGCAATGCACACACGCCCGGCTACGCCCAGGCATACGGGCAAGCGCCAACATCCGGCCGCGTACAGACAACCGCCAGTTTGGGAGATGGCGGGAAGTTGGTGGGCGGTTCCGGGGCGTGGGCCGAGGGGGCACCGGCGAGTGGTGGGGTGGATTGTGAGGGGTGTGGCGGGGTGCATGGGGGGATGCATGCCTGTGTGTTCGTGTTGGCGGGGCTGGTGCTGGCGTTGGGGCTGGCGGTGTTGGGGTGGATCGGGTTCGGCGGGGGTGCGGCCGGGCGGCGGGCGGGGCGGCCGCGGGTTGTGCGGCGGGCTCGGGCGCCGCCGTGGTGGGTGGTGTCCCGGTCGGGACTGGGGGTTCTGCGGCTGTGATGGGCCGGGCGGGGCGGGGTGGATCCGCCGCGGGGGGGGGGGG
>NZ_JARWQD010000318.1 GCF_029869545.1 Nocardia wallacei
CCTCACTCGCATCCGGTGCGCTTGTGCCGGTCGGCTGGTCGCCGGGGTTGGGGGTGGGCGCCGGGGGGGTGGTCGGGGGGGCCGGGGCGTGGGGAGGGGCGGGGCGCCCCCCCCCCCCCCGGTTTTTTTTCGCGGGCGCCCCGCGCCCCGCCGGCCGGGGCCCGTGCCGGGGTGCGGGCGGCGGCGCCGCGCCGGGAGCTGCCGCGCTCCGGCGGCACGGGGCGGCGGGGTGGTGCCCAACCGGCCCCGCGCCGCTCGATAGATTCGGATTCGGCGCGGCGCCGGGCCGCCGATCCGGGCCGGCGCGACAGCCGCAGCACCCGCTCCTGGCGCAGTACCAGGGCGTGGGAGCCGAACTATCCGATGACACATGCGAGAGAACGGGGTAATTCGAGGTGACAGCGTCCGAGGAGCGGCCGGGGACGGAAAGACCTGGGGGACGGGCGCTCTCGGTGATCGTCGCGGGCGGCGGCACCGCCGGACATATCGAACCCGCCATGGCCGTCGCCGATGCGCTGCGCCGGCTGGACCCGTCGATCCGGATCACGGCGCTGGGCACCCGGCGCGGACTCGAGACCAGCCTGGTGCCCGAGCGCGGCTATCCGCTCGAACTGATTCCGCCGGTGCCGTTGCCACGCAAGCCGTCCGGTGATCTGCTGCGGCTGCCCGGCCGGGTGCGCTCCGCGGTGGCGCAGGCGCGCGCGGTGATCGACGCCGTGCAGGCCGACGTCATCGTCGGATTCGGCGGCTATGTGGCGCTCCCGGCGTATCTGGCGGCGGGCCGCGGAATCCGGCGCAGGCGGCGGGTGCCGGTGGTGGTGCACGAGGCGAATGTGAAGGCGGGGATCGCGAACAAGGTGGGTGCGCGGCGCGCGGCCCGGGTGCTGGCCGCGGTGGCGAATTCGGGGGTGCGCGGGCCGGGGAGCCCCGATGCCGACATCGTGGGAATCCCGGTGCGCGAGACGATCGCGACCCTGGACCGGGCGGCCCTGCGCGCCGAGGCGCGCGCGCATTTCGGGCTGCCCGCCGAGGGCGCGGTGCTGCTGGTGTTCGGCGGTTCGCAGGGCGCGCGGCGGCTCAACGAGGCGGTGTCGGGGGCGGCGCCGCGGTTGCTGGCCGCGGGCATTTCGGTACTGCACGCGCACGGGCCCAAGAACACCCTCGAGATCGCGCCGACCGATCCGGACAGCCCTGCGAAATACGTTGCCGTGCCCTATCTCTCGCGCATGGACCTCGCCTACGCCGCCGCCGACGCCGCCGTGTGCCGCTCCGGCGCCATGACCGTCGCCGAGGTGTCGGCGGTCGGCCTGCCCGCGTTCTATGTGCCGCTGCCGCACGGCAACGGGGAGCAGGAGCTCAACGCTCGCCCCGTGGTGGCCCAGGGCGGTGGCAGAATTGTCCCGGATTCGGAACTGACCGAGAAATATGTGATCGACGAGGTGATTCCGCTGCTCACCGACCCGGTGCGGCTGTCGAAGATGGCGGTGGCGGCCGCCGGTGCCGGCCACCGCGAGGCGGCCGACGCGGTGGCGCGGATCGTGGTGGAGGTGGCCGGCCGGTGACAACAGGAAACGAGCCCGACGAGCGCACGCAGCCCTTCCGCGAGATCGCCGACCTGCCGCCGCTGCTGCAGCGAGTGCACATGGTCGGCATCGGCGGGGCGGGGATGTCCGGAATCGCCCGCATACTGCTGTCGCGCGGCGGCTCGGTATCCGGCTCCGACGCCAAGGAGAGCCGCGGCGTGCTCGCGCTGCGGGCCCGCGGCGCCGAGGTGCGCATCGGCCACGACGCCGGGGCGCTGGACCTGCTCCCCGGCGGCCCGACCGCGGTCGTCACCACCTACGCCGCGATCCCCAAGACCAATCCCGAACTGGTGGAGGCGAATCGGCGCGGCGTGCCGGTGCTGCTGCGGCCCGCCGTGCTGGCGGAGCTGATGCGCGACCACCGCACCCTGCTGGTGTCGGGCACGCACGGGAAGACCTCGACCACCTCGATGCTGGTGGTGTCGCTGCAGCACTGCGGATTCGACCCGTCGTTCGCCGTCGGCGGGGAGTTGAACGAGGCCGGAACCAACGCCCATCACGGCACCGGCGGATTCTTCGTCGCCGAGGCCGACGAGTCCGACGGCTCGCTGCTGCAGTACGACGCGGATATCGCGGTGGTCACCAATATCGAATCCGACCACTTGGACTTCTTCGGGACCGACGAGGCCTACGTCCAGGTCTTCGATGATTTCGTGGCGCGGCTGCGGCCCGGCGGGCTGCTCGTGGTGTGCGTGGACGATCCGGGCTCGCGGGCGCTGGCCGAGCGGGTCGCCGCCCGGCAGGCGTCGGGGGAGCTCGACATCCGCGTCCTCGGCTACGGTTCCGGCGAGATCCCCGACGCGCCCGTGCCGGTCGGCGTGCGCCTGCTGTCGTGGGAGCCGCGCGATGTCGGCGGGGTGGTCACCTTCCAGTTCGCCGACGAGCCCGCGCCGCGCACGCTGCGGCTGGCCGTGCCCGGACGGCATATGGCGCTCAACGCTCTGGCCGCGCTGCTCGCCGCGCGCGACGCCGGTGCCGAGACCGACGAGGCGCTGCAGGGGCTGGAGGGCTTCGGCGGCGTGCACCGGCGCTTCCAGTTCGTCGGGCGCGAGAACGGCGTGCGGGTCTTCGACGACTACGCCCACCATCCGACCGAGGTGCGTGCGGTGCTGGGGGCGGCGTCGGAGCTGGTGCGGCAGGAGGCCGCCGACGGTGCCCGATCCCGGCAGGGCCGGGTGATCGTGGTGTTCCAGCCGCACCTGTACAGCCGCACCGCCACCTTCGCCGCCGATTTCGGCGCCGCGCTCGACCTCGCCGACGAGGTGGTGGTCCTCGATGTCTACGGCGCGCGCGAGAAGCCGCTGCCCGGTGTCAACGGCGCGCTGGTGGCCCAGTCGGTTACCAAACCGGTGCATTATCAACCGGATATGTCGCGGGTCGGGCGGCAGGCCGCGAGCCTGGCCCGGCCGGGCGACGTGGTGATCACCATGGGCGCGGGCGATGTGACGATGCTGGGCGGGCAGATCCTCGACGGGCTGCGGGTGCGGCCGCCGACCGGGCGGTGAGGGCTGGACGGGGAGCGTTCGGGAAGGAGCGCGCATGAGATCTCGTGGCACACAGCGATATCCGGACGAAGATCTCGACGATGCGCAGGATCTCGGTGACGAGGCCGTGAGCGAGCGGCGACGGTCCGCCCGGCGGGCGGGTCGCGACCGGTCCCGGCGCCGGGGCCGCGCGGGAGTTTCCCGGTTCTCCGGCCGTTCCCTGGCGGATATCCCGCCGCGCCGAATCGCCCTGTGGGGCTTGCCCGTTGTCGTGGTGGTGTTCGCGCTGGTGGTGGCCGCGTACTTCACGCCGCTGCTGTCGGTGCGCACCGTGCGGATCGAGGGCCTGGCCGCGGTGCCCGAACA
Source organism: Nocardia wallacei (assembly GCF_029869545.1). Classification (GTDB taxonomy): domain Bacteria; phylum Actinomycetota; class Actinomycetes; order Mycobacteriales; family Mycobacteriaceae; genus Nocardia; species Nocardia wallacei_A. The sequence continues at coordinate 3,434 of NZ_JARWQD010000318.1, forward strand.
GCAGGTGCGCGACGTGCTGCGGATTCCGGGCGGTCGCTCGATGCTGCGCCTGGATACCGATGCGATGGCGCGGCGGGTGGCGGCCATTCCCAAGGTGCATTCGGCGCGGGTGCAGCGGAGTTTTCCGGGGACGGTGCGAATTCTGGTTCAGGAGCGCACGCCCGTGCTGTTCTTCGACAGTCCGGAGGGCCCGCATCTGCTCGACGGCGACAGTGTCGAATACGCGATCGAGCCGCCGCCGCCCGGTGTGCCGAAGCTGACCACCCGGACTCCGGGTGGTAGCGATCCGGTGACTCGGGCGGCGGTGACGGTGCTCGACGCCTCGCCGCCGGGCCTGCGGGTGCAGGTGGGAGAGGTTGTGGCGCGGTCGGTTTCGGATATCCGGCTGACGCTGCACGACGGGCGCACCGTGGTGTGGGGTGGGGCGGACGATTCGGCGCGCAAGGCCGCGGTGGTGCTGCCCGTGCTGACTCGGCCGGGCACGGTGTTCGACGTGTCGAGTCCGGATCTGGTAACGGTAAAGTGAGTGATACCCGTTGTGCCTACCGGGTTTTCGGCGACTGTGAGCGGCAGCCGCCGAAATCTCGCGGGCACCAGGAACGATTCCCCGTGCTCGGGGCGGCCGTTCGCGATACGATGCGGGGCGGGCTCGGACGAGACGGATCACACAAGATTCTCACGCTCGTTTCGGCGCGCCTGCGCGCGGATTGCGGCGGGTGCGAATAGCGTTCCGCAGCAGTCGGATACTTGACATAACGCTAACCCTATTGTTGAGGTTTAGGGTTTGCCCGGACGAGCTTCCGGGTTTGCTCGAACCGAACGGTCGGTGTTCTGCCGAGAATCCGAAAACGACAGGCTTTAGATCGAAGGAAGGCGAGAGCCCATGACGCCCCCGCACAACTACCTTGCAGTGATCAAGGTCGTCGGTATCGGCGGCGGCGGCGTGAATGCCGTCAACCGGATGATCGAACAGGGACTCAAGGGAGTCGAGTTCATCGCGGTCAACACCGACGCGCAGGCGCTGCTGATGAGTGACGCGGACGTCAAACTCGACGTCGGCCGGGAACTCACCCGCGGACTGGGCGCCGGTGCGGATCCGGAGGTGGGCCGCAAGGCCGCCGAGGATCACAAGGACGAGATCGAGGAGGTGCTCAAGGGCGCCGACATGGTCTTCGTCACCGCCGGCGAGGGCGGCGGCACGGGCACCGGTGGCGCCCCGGTCGTCGCGAGCATCGCCCGCAAGCTGGGCGCGCTGACCATCGGCGTGGTGACGCGGCCGTTCTCGTTCGAGGGCAAGCGCCGCAGCAATCAGGCCGAGGCCGGGATACAGGCGCTGCGCGAATCCTGCGACACGCTGATCGTGATCCCCAACGACCGGCTGCTGCAGCTCGGCGATGCCGCGGTGAGCCTGATGGACGCGTTCCGCTCCGCGGACGAGGTGCTGCTCAACGGTGTTCAGGGCATCACCGACCTGATCACCACGCCGGGCCTGATCAACGTCGACTTCGCCGACGTCAAGAGCGTGATGTCCGGCGCCGGGTCGGCGCTGATGGGCATCGGCTCCTCGCGGGGCGAGGGCCGATCGGTGAAGGCCGCCGAGGCGGCGATCAACTCGCCGCTGCTCGAGGCCTCGATGGACGGCGCGCACGGGGTGCTGCTGTCGATCGCGGGCGGGTCGGATCTGGGCCTGTTCGAGATCAACGAGGCCGCCTCGCTGGTGCAGGAGGCCGCCCACATCGAGGCGAACATCATCTTCGGCACGGTGATCGACGATTCGCTCGGCGACGAGGTCCGGGTCACGGTCATCGCGGCCGGTTTCGACGGCGGCACCCCCGCCCGCCGCATCGACTCCGCGGGCCGCTCGACCATCGGCCCGGCCCGCGCGGGCGAGATCGGCCAGACCTCGACGCGCGCCACCGATTTCACCTCCACCCGCTCGACGGAGTCCACCCCCGCCTCCTCTACGGTCCAGCGCGGCCCCGCCCCCTCCTACGAGCCCCGCCCAACCCCCACCTACGAATCCACCCGCCCCACCAACGACCCGTCGGTAACCCACAACTCCCGCACCCACATCCAACCCCCCGACGAAGACACAGACGACGACGTAGACGTCCCCTCCTTCATGCGCCGCTAACACCCCACCCCGAGGCACCCGCTCCAGCGCAAGGGAGCGGGTGCCTCCTTCTCCCCGCCCCCAGCGCCGGACGCGGGGAACAGAGGCCATGGGTCGCCCTCCGTGAGGAAATCGATACGCCCGTAGCCTTCTATACCCCGCATCCGGCGCTGGCGCGCCGGATGCGGGGAAAACAAGGCCCATTAGTCGCGCCAGGTACGAACACGCTTCCCGTCCTGGACGACCATCGACTCCGATCCCTGCATCCGGCGTATGGCCTGCGGCCCCTCTGATCCCTGCATCCGGCGTATGGCCTGCGGCCCTTCTATCCCTGCATCCGGCGCCCCGGCGCCGGATGCAGGGCGGTGGTTGGCCTGGGGTGGCTATTAATCTCGGGGTATGACGACTGTTTCGGTTCGGACCAGGCGGGTTACCACTACGCGGGCGGGTGGGGTGTCGCGGGCGCCGTATGACTCGTTCAATTTGGGGGATCATGTCGGGGACGATCCGGAGGCGGTGCGGCGCAACAGGTTACGGCTGGCCGAGGGGATCGGGCTGGCGCCGGAGCGGCTGGTCTGGATGGAGCAGGTGCACGGGCGGCATGTCGAGATCGTCGACGGGCCGCGCCCGGAACCCGTGCCGGTGACCGACGCGCTGGTCACCAGCGTGCCGGGCCTGGCCCTGGTGGTGCTCACGGCCGATTGCGTCCCCCTGCTGCTGTCCGATGACGAGGCGGGCGTGATCGCGGCGGTGCACGCCGGGCGGGTGGGCGCACGGATCGGCATCGTGCCGCGAGTGCTGGAGGCCATGGTCTCGCTCGGCGCGAAACCCGAACGGATCGGGGCATTCCTGGGCCCGGCGGCGAGCGGACGGCAGTACGAGGTCCCCGCGCAGATGCGCGACGACGTCGAGGCGCACCTGCCCGGCAGCGCCACCACCACCGCCAAGGGCACGCCCGGCCTGGATCTGCGCGCGGGCGTGCGCCGCCAACTCGAGGACGCGGGCGTCGGCGCGGTCGCGGTGGACCCGCGCTGCACCATCGAGGACGAGACCTTGTTCAGCCACCGCCGCGGCGCCCCCACCGGCCGCATCGCCGGAGTCATCTGGATGGAAACCGAAGGTTCCCCGGAGTGAGCACCCCGGCATTTGCCGCACCACTTACGTGTTCCCGCACCCTTTTCAGGGCCCTGGAGGGGGTGCGGGAACATGTAGGGGGTGCGGCGGAGTTGGGGTGCGCGACAAATTTCGGGGGGCTCGATGAGGAACATCCATGAAGGTGCGGGATGAGAGGTTTGTATCGGATGCCCCTATTTTGTGGGCTTGCGCCTACAACCGCGCCGTGAATGGACGCGGAAAATGGACGATCGACACGCCCGGGACATTCGTGATCAGTTTCGCATTCGAGGGAGTTGTTCTATGACCGCCGAATCCGGCACCGCCGCAGCGGAATCCACGCGGGCGGCCGAACTGTCCAGTGCCCTGACCGGTCTGTTGAGCCGAATCGAGGCCGCCTGCCGCGCCGCCGGGCGCGATCCGGGCGAGGTCCGGCTGCTTCCGGTGACGAAATTCTTTCCGGCCTCGGATATCGAGGCCCTGTACCGCCTCGGGCGCAGGGAATTCGGCGAATCCCGGGAGCAGGAGGCCGCCGCCAAGGTGGCGGCCCTGGGCGAGCTGTCCGCGGTGCGCTGGCACATGATCGGGCGCCTGCAGCGCAACAAGGCCAAGGCGGTCGCGCGCTGGGCCTACGCCGTGCATTCGGTGGACACCGAGCGCCTGGCAGCGGCCCTCGACAGCGCCGTGGGCACGGCGCGCGACAACGGCCACCGCACCGCGCCTCTGGAGGTATTACTGCAGGTCAGCCTGGACGGCGATCCGACTCGCAGCGGCGTCGACCCGCAGGATTTGCCGCGGTTGGCCGATCGGGTCGCGGCGGCGGAGAACCTGCGGCTGGCGGGCCTGATGGCGATCCCCCCGCTGGCCGCGGATCCGGAGCCCGAGTTCGCGCGCCTGGCCGCCCTGCACGACCGGCTGCGCGCCGATCATCCCGGGGCGGCCGAGCTGTCCGCGGGCATGTCCGGCGATCTGGAAGTCGCGATTCGACACGGCTCGACCTGCGTGCGTGTCGGTACCGCGCTGATGGGCGAACGACCGATAACCTCTGGATAGCAAACAAACCTCATCAGTCACATTCGAAACATATGCTGGGACTGACGAGGAGTGAGCAAGACTTCAACACCCCAGGCCAGCCGGGTGCCGTAGGAAGGTCGACCAGGATGAGCGAGCGCAGCGAGCGAGACATAAGCGCAGCCACGAGCATGCTCGTGCTGGGGCCGAGTGTAAGCGAGGTGGAGGCATGAGCACCCTGCACAGGTTCAAGGCCTACTTCGGAATGGTTCCGCTCGAGGAATACGAGGACGACTACATCGACGACCGCGGCCCGCGCGGTTCCGAGGACCACGGTGCACGCCGCGGCTTCTCCGAGCCCCGCTACGACGCCGGTCGTTCCCGATTCTCCGACGACCGTTTCTCCGACGATCGTTTCGGCGACGACCCGGGCTACCCCGAGCCGTCGTACAAGGCCCCGTATCAGCCCGGATACTCCGTCGCGCGCCGCGACGACTACGGCACGGAGCCCTACGGCGAGGATCGGTACGAGCCCCGCCGCCCGACCCGCATCGATGCCGCGCCGTCCGGGCGCGCGCGGTCGATGGATCGGCTCGGCGGCGGCAGTGGCGGCGCCTCGATGGTGCGCGGCACGACTCACGGTGCGCTGGCGGTGGATCCGGAGGCCGAGCGGCGGATGGAGGAGCGGCGCATGGAGGAGCGGGCCCGTTTCGAACCGGCACCGCGCCGCACACCGGTCTTCGAGGACGGAGGCCCCTTGTCCAAGATCACGACGCTGCGCCCGCGGACCTATGCCGAGGCCGCCATCATCGGTGAGCGGTTCCGCGACGGCACGCCGGTGATCATGGACCTGGTGGAGATGAGCAACTCCGACGCGCGCCGGCTGGTGGACTTCGCCGCGGGCCTGGCGTTCGCGCTGCGCGGTTCGTTCGACAAGGTCGCGACCAAGGTGTTCCTGCTCTCACCGGCCGATGTGGATGTATCGGCCGAGGAACGCCGCCGGATCGCCGAAACCGGCTTCTACAACCAGCAATAGCGTCGACACCGGGGTGTGGCGCCGCGGCCGCCACCCCGGTCGACACGCCGCGAACGGGGGAGTTACGCCGGAGTCGGACGGCGCGGGGAGTTTGCAGGACACCGATTCTGAGGCAAAGTGGTCTGGTGGCCTTGTTCCAGGTGCTGTATGTACTCCTGTTCCTCTTCTGGCTGTTGTTGATCAGCCGAGTGATCGTGGAGTTCATCCGCAACTTCGCACGAGACTGGCATCCCCGGGGAGCGGTTGCCGTCGTCTTGGAGGTGATCTTCACGATCACCGATCCTCCGGTGAAACTCCTGAGGCGCTTGATACCTCCCGTGAACCTGGGTGGAATTCGCCTCGATCTGTCGATTATGGTCCTGCTTTTCATCGTGTTCATCTTGATGTCGGTGACCAGCAGGCTCGGACAGCCGGTCGCCTAGGTGTGACAGAATGGGCCGTGAACTTAGCTTGCTAGATCTACCGCTAGATCTCCGTACGAAGCGTGAAGGGATCCTTCCATGCCGCTGACCCCAGCCGATGTGCACAACGTCGCGTTCAGCAAACCGCCGATCGGGAAGCGCGGCTACAACGAGGATGAAGTCGACGCCTTCCTCGACCTGGTCGAGCAGGAGCTCTCACGCCTCATCGAGGAGAATGCGGATCTGCGCCAGCGGGTTGCCGAGCTCGATACGGAGCTGACCGAGGCCAAGAAGGCCCCCCGCCCGGCGCCGCAGGCGGTGAAACAGGCTCCGCCGCAGCCGGAACCGCCCAAGCCCGCGCCCGTGGCCCCACCGGCCCCGGTCCCGGCCGCCCCGCCCGCCGCCCCGAAGGACGCCGCGGACGCGAACCTACAGGCCGCCAAGGTGCTCAGCCTGGCCCAGGAAATGGCCGACCGGCTCACCAGCGACGCCAAGACCGAGGCCGAGCAGCTGCTGTCGAATGCCAGAGCAAACTCGGAGCGACTGGTCAGCGATGCGCGCACCCGCTCGGAGGGAATGATCTCCGAGGCCCGCCAGAAGGCCGAGACCATGCTGTCGGATGCGCAGACCCGGTCGGACAACCAGTTGCGTCAGGCCAAGGAGAAGGCCGACGCCCTGCAGGCCGACGCCGAGCGCAAGCACACCGAGATCATGGCGACGATCACCCAGCAGCGCAGCGTGCTGGAGAGCCGGATCGAGCAGTTGAAGACCTTCGAGCGCGAGTACCGGGTGCGGCTGAAGTCGTACCTGGAGTCGCAGCTCGAGGAGCTGGAGAATCGTGGCTCGGCGGTGCCGGTGGACGGCGGTGAGGCGTTCGACGGTGCCGGGACCAACAACCATGCGCCGGCGCAGTTCGCGAAGGGCGGCAAGTAGTTCCGTTCGAACGTTCGTCGAGCCACCTGGCCCGCCTAGGGGGTGACCATGCTCGTCTTGACGCTCGTCCTGGCCGCGATCGGATTCGCCCTGCTGGTGACCGCACTGACCACCGGCTCGGTGATCTGGGCGTGGGGTTGCATCGTGGTGTGTGTCATCGGTGCCGTGCTGTTGCTGGTCAGTGCGCTGTCGATGCGCGACTCCGACGACGACGATTCGTCGTCGCGTCCCGGGCGGCACGCGAAGCGGTGACGCCTGTCCGTCGCCTGGTGGGCCACGCCGATGGGGCCCGGAAATAACATTGCCCACCGCGGCTACAATCAAACCTGTAAGGCGGCATTGATCCGGCAATCACCGGGGAGCCTTCGGAAGAACGGCGTTCGCGCTCAGTAGAACCGAACGGGTGAGCCCGTCACAGCTCGCAACGAGAGGTCCGTGCCTTCGGAGCCCGGTACGGACAAGCGGGGTGGTACCGCGGTTTCGGCGCACCGGCGCCGGGATCGTCCCCGTGCCCACGGATACGCGCCCACTGCGGCGCGCCGGCACGAGGAGACCACTGCCCGACATGGCGGACGAGACTTCCAGCAACAGCGCCGCGTCCGACGCTCCCGCCGCGGTATCGCGGGCCTCCGGCTATCCCCGCGTGGATCTGGGTGCCGGTGGGCAGGTGTCGTTCCCCCGCCTCGAGGAGAAGGTGCTCGAGTACTGGGCGGCCGACGACACCTTCCGCGCCAGCATCGAGAACCGTTCCGGCGGAGACGAGTTCGTCTTCTACGACGGACCGCCGTTCGCCAATGGGTTGCCACATTACGGGCACCTGCTCACCGGGTACGTGAAGGATTTGATCCCACGTTTCCAGACCATGCGCGGCAAGAAGGTGGAGCGGCGGTTCGGCTGGGACACCCACGGCCTGCCCGCGGAAATCGAAGCGGAGAAGCAGCTCGGTATCACGGACAAATCACAGATCGATGCGATGGGCCTCGCGGAATTCAATGCCGCGTGCAAATCCTCTGTGCTGCGTTACACCAATGAGTGGCGCGCGTATGTGACCCGTCAGGCCCGCTGGGTCGACTTCGACAACGACTACAAGACCCTCGATCCCGACTTCATGGAGTCGGTGATGTGGGCATTCAAATCGCTGTACGACAAGGGCCTGATCTATCAGGGCTTCCGGGTGCTGCCCTACAGCTGGTACGAGCAGACGCCGCTGTCGAACCAGGAGTCGCGCCTCGACGACGCCTACCGGATGCGCCAGGACCCGGCGGTCACCGTCGACATGACGCTGTCCGTTCCGGGCGACCATCCGCTGCGCGAGCTGGACGGCGCGAACGCGCTGATCTGGACCACGACGCCGTGGACGCTGCCGTCCAACCTGGCGATCGCGGTGCACCCGGACCTCACCTACGCGCACGTGCGGGCCGCCGACGGCAAGCGGTATCTGCTGGCCTCCGAGCGGGTTTCGCACTATGCGCGCGAGCTGGGTGAGCAACTGGACCTGCTGTCCGAGCACGCGGGCGCCGCGCTGGCCGACCTGCGCTACACCCCGCCGTTCGACTTCTTCGCCGGGCACCCGAACGCGTTCCGGGTGCTGAACGCCGACTACGTCACCACCGACTCCGGTACCGGCGTCGTGCATCTGGCGCCCGCCTTCGGTGAAGAGGACATGGCGGTCGCCTCCGAGGCGGGCATCGAACTGGTGCAGCCGCTGGATCCGGGCGGCAAGTTCACCTCGATGGTGCCGCCGTACGAGGGCCTGATGGTCTTCGACGCCAACCCGGTCATCATCAAGGACCTCAAGGCCGCCGGAAAGATGCTGCGGCACGAGACGATCGAGCACTCCTATCCGCACAGCTGGCGGTCGGGGCGGCCGCTGATCTACATGGCGGTGCCGTCCTGGTTCGTGGCGGTCACCAAGATCCGCGACCGGATGATGGAGCTGAACAAGCAGATCGACTGGGTGCCGGGGCATATCCGCGACGGCCAGTTCGGCAAGTGGGTGGAGAACGCCCGCGACTGGAACATCAGCCGCAACCGGTACTGGGGCGCGCCGATCCCGGTGTGGGTATCCGACGACCCCGAGTACCCGCGCACCGATGTGTACGGCTCGCTGGATCAGCTGGAGCACGACTTCGGCGTGCGCCCGGCCGATATGCACCGCCCGGCGATCGACGAGCTGGTGCGGCCGAATCCCGATGACCCGACCGGGAAGTCGATGATGCGGCGCGTGCCCGAGGTGCTGGACTGCTGGTTCGAGTCCGGGTCGATGCCCTACGCCCAGGTGCACTACCCGTTCGAGAACAAGGAGTGGTTCGAGGGCACCCACGACGAGAAGCCGCACAGCCCCGGCGATTTCATCGTCGAGTACAACGGGCAGACCAAGGGCTGGTTCTACAACCTGCACGTGCTCTCGACCGCGCTGTTCGACCGCCCGGCGTTCAAAACCGCTGTGGCGCACGGCATCGTGCTCGGCGACGACGGGCTCAAGATGTCCAAGTCCAAGGGCAACTACCCGGATGTCAACGAGGTGTTCGACCGCGACGGCTCCGACGCCATGCGGTGGTTCCTGATGGCGTCGCCGGTGCTGCGCGGGGGCAACCTCGTCGTCACCGAGCGCGGGATCCGCGAGGGCGTGAGCCATGCGCTGCGGCCGCTGTGGAACGCCTGGACGTTCCTGCAGCTGTACGCGTCGGAACCCGGTGTGTGGCGCACGGATTCGACGCATGTGCTGGACCGGTACATCCTGGCCAAGCTGGCGTCGGCGCGCGATGTGATCACCGCGGCGCTCGAGGTCTACGACATCGCCGCCGCCTGCGACGAGCTGCGCTCGTTCGCCGACGCGCTCACCAATTGGTATGTGCGCCGGTCGCGTTCGCGGTTCTGGGACGAGGACCGCGATGCCATCGACACCCTGCACACCGTGCTGGAGGTGGCCACGCGGCTGGCGGCCCCGCTGCTGCCGCTGATCACCGAGGTGATCTGGCGGGGGCTGACCGGCGGCCGCTCGGTGCACCTGGCCGACTGGCCCGGCGAGACCGAGCTGCCGAAGGACCCGGAGCTGGTCTCGGCGATGGACGAGGTGCGCTCGGTGTGCTCGACGGCGCTGAGCCTGCGCAAGGCCCAGAACCTGCGCGTGCGGCTGCCGCTGTCCGAATTGACCATCGCCGCACCGGATGCCGAGCGGCTGGCGCCGTTCGCGGATCTGGTCGCCGACGAGGTGAACGTCAAGAAGGTGGACCTGACCACCGACGTCGCCGCCCACGGCCGCTTCGAACTGGCCGTGAACGCGCGCGCCGCCGGGCCCCGGCTGGGTAAGGACGTGCAGACGGTGATCAAGGCGGTCAAGGCGGGGGAGTGGACCGAGAGCCCCGAGGGTGTGGTCAGCGCGGCCGGAATCGACCTGCTGCCCGAGGAGTACACCCAGCGCCTGGTCGCCGCGGAGCCCGAGTCGACCGCCGCGCTGCCTGGCAATGCCGGTCTGGTGGTGCTGAATTCGGAGGTCACCGAGGAGCTGGAGGCCGAGGGCTGGGCCCGCGACCTCATCCGCGACCTGCAGGAGACCCGCAAGTCCGCGGGCCTGGACGTCTCCGACCGGATCACCGTCGTCCTGGACGTCCCGGCCGACCGCAAGCAGTGGGCCGAATCCCACCGCGACCTGATCGCGGGCGAAATCCTCGCCACCACCCTGACCTTCGGCGACCCGGGTCCCGACGCCGCCGAAGTGGTTGGGGGCGTGCGGGTTTCACTCACCAAGGCCGGAGTGCCGCGCTAGGCCGTAGTCGCGTGCCGGTGCACAGCGAGCTGGATCTCCAGGAGGAGGCGGTCGGGGGCCGAGTCCAGGTCCAGGCCCATGAGCTGGGTGGCGCGGCGGACTCGGTAGCGCAGGGTGTTGGGGTGGATGCGGAGTTCGGTGGCGGCGGTGCGGACGTCGCCGCGGTGGGTCAGGTAGGCGTCGAGGCTGGCGCGCAGGTCGGCGGAGTACTTGGTGTCGTAGTCGATCAGCGTGTCCAGCCGCGGGTCGCGCAGCTGCGGGTTGTCGCCGATCAGGGTGAGGATCTCCGCGAGCAGCACGGTGGTGCGCGAGTGTGCCAGCGTCGTCACCGGTTCGGCCGCAGGCAGATTCACGGTGCGGTCGAGCACCCGGTCCACCTCGGCGCGGGCCCCCCCCCCCAACCCCAACCCCGCACCCGCGGGGGCGATGGACGAGCCCCCCCGAAGCCCGGAGCCGGACGCCGCGAACCCCAACACCCGCCCGGG
>NZ_JARWQD010000319.1 GCF_029869545.1 Nocardia wallacei
GGCCAGGGCCCGGCCGAATTCGGCCCGGTAGACCTCGTCGATGTACTCGGCCGGGCCCATCGCTCAGCCGTCGAGGTCGACGATCCGGCGCACCTCGGCCCGGCCCGCCGGGCCCAGCGGAATCTGCGCCGCGGACGCGCGCCCGCGCCTTCCTAATGCGGTGGGGGGCGAACAGGTTTCGGAACGAACTGACGTTCATCGACCGTTCTCATCGCCGAGCCGCCAGCCGATCCCGTGCGGCGCCAAGCCGTCGAGGAATGCGGACGGGTCGAACGCCTCGGCGGCGGCAAGGACACCCGGCCGCGCCGAATTCCCTTCGGCGAGTTCGACAGCGGCCGCCACAGCCATGAGTCCGGAGTCCCGGTAGGAATCCACGCCGCTGAGCACGCCGCGGGCCGTGCGGCCGTCGGCGGCGAACGCATCCACCACCAGGTGATACCGCATGTCGGCATCGGGTGACGGCGCGGCGGGCAGGGTCTCCACGAGATCCGGGGTCACGCCGCCGACCGCCGCGTGGATCCGCGCGTCGAGCACTCCCGCCACGAAACGCACCGGTGTGTGGCGCGGGATGGTCAGCACCGGCGGCTGGGGGAACTTCGACACCGCCGTCGGCGTGGTGGCACCGGGAAAGACCATCGACGTGTGCCGATCGATCGGACCGCGGCACCGTTCACCGTCCTCGTAGTGCCAGCCGCCGTCGCGGAACCAATCCAGGCTCGCCAGCACCGTCCGCGCGCTGCCGCGGGATCCCTCACCGCCGCTGAGGGTGCGATGGCTGATCACGATCTCCGCCGGTGCGCCGACCCGGCGTGCGGCCAGGTAACCGAGCAGATCGCCCGGCAGATTACTGTCGGTGACACCCGGGACGACCGTCACGCCCGCCGCCTCGGCGGTCGCGGTGAATTCACCGAAAACCCGGTCCAGCCATAGTTGTTCGCCGGACAGATCCACATAGTGCGTGCCCGCCGCGAGCGCCGCCGCCAGGATCGGCGCGCCGTGGGTCACGTAGGCGGGCAGGCTGCTGATCACCGCGTCCGCGCCGGCGAACGCGGCGGTCAGCGCCGCATGGTCGTCGAGTGCCGCGACGCGAACCTCGGCACGATCGCCGGGGGCGACCGCACGCAGCCGAGCGGCACTCCGCCCCACGAGGACCGGGCGCACGCCGCGCCGGAGCAGCTCGGTGATGATGTAGCCGCCCACGTGGCCGGTGGCGCCGTATACCGCGATCTTCATGTCCGAACTCCGTTTCGTCGTTGGCGATGTGACCAACTTATGAATCGAAGTTGAGCTGGGACATGGGTAAATGGCCGCAAAAATATATCCAAAACGCTCACAGCGTCCGTTGTATAGTCGGGCGCGTGGACATCCTCTCCGACGCCGTATCCGCGATCCGCACGGGCAGCCCCAGCTCCGGCCTGTTCGTCCGGCACGCGCCCTGGGGACGCGACTACCCCGTGGTGCCCGGGGCCGGATTCCATGTGGTGCTGCAGGGATCGTGCTGGCTGCGCCCGCGCCGCGGTGACGCGATCGCCCTCGGCGTCGGCGACGTCGTGTTCATGCCCCGGGGTGCCGAACACGTCCTTGCCGACGACCCCGCCACGCCCGTCAGCGAGGTCGCCCATCCCGGGGAGCCCCGGGAGATACCGGGACCCGGGCCGCGCAGCGTGCTGCTGTGCGGTGCGTACGCGCTCGACCGGCGTCATCCGCATCCGATGCTGGACGGCCTGCCGGACTTCGTTCACCTCCCCGCCCGGCTGGGCCGGCATCCGTCCCTGCGCGGTGCGATCGACCTGCTGGCGGCCGAATTGTCCAGTCCGCGAGCGGGATCCGACGCCGTGCTGCCGTCGCTGCTGGATGCCATGCTCCTGTACATCCTGCGGGCGTGGTTCGAGGAGGACGGTGCCGATGCCCCGCCCACCGGATGGATCGCCGCATTCCGCGACGTCCCCGTGGCACACGCGCTGCGGGCCATCCACGCCGCCCCCGAACGGGCGTGGACGGTCGAGCAGCTGGCCGCCGCGGCCGGGGTATCGCGAGCGACCCTGACCCGTCGCTTCGCGGCCACGATCGGCGAAGCGCCGCTGTCCTACGCGACCCGATGGCGAATGATCCTCGCCGCCAAGCGTTTACGCGACGGCGGAGACTCGATCGCCGTGGTCGCCAGGCAGGTGGGATACGGCTCGGAGTTCGCCTTCGCCAAGGCCTTCAAACGCGAATTCGGGGTGGCCCCGGGCCGATACCGCAAGGACGGCGAGCACCCGGATCCCATCGCGGTCTGATCCCGATCCCGCCGAAGGACGGGGGATATTCGGTTCGGGAGCCGGTCCCATGCCACGCGGTTGCCCATCATCGGTGTGGCGACCGCCAAATCCCACCTATCCGCAGTTCCGGACGGCACAATGTGCCGATGCGGACATTTGCCCGAGTGTTGCAGGCCGTGGTCGCGGGAGCGCTGGTCGTCGCGGCCGGTCATACGGCGGCGGCCGCTCCCGCCGTCGTCCCCGCCCACAGTCAGCTGCCCGCCTGGCCGGTTGCGGAGCCGGACGGGCTGCAGGCGACGGGGGCGGCCCTGGCCGAGGGAATCACCGGTACGGTGCTCTGGTCGCGGCAGCTGCACACTCCGGCACCGATCGCCAGCATCACCAAGGTGATGACGGCGCTGGTGGTCATCAACGCCGGTGACCTGGAGCGCCCGATCACGGTGCCGCAGGGAATCATCGCCTACGACAACAAGTTCGGCGCCAGTACGGCCGACCTGGTTCCCGGCGAGGTGCTCACCGCGCGGCAGCTGCTGTACGCGATGCTGCTCCCGTCCGGCTGCGACGCCGCCTACGCGCTCGCCGAGGCGTACGGTCCCGGACAGGAGGCGTTCATCGCGAAGATGAACGACACCGCGCGCCAATTGGGCATGGCGAGTACGCATTTCACCGATGCCAGCGGGCTGCCCTACCCCACCGGCCATTCCACCTACTCCACCCCCGCGGATCTGGTGACGCTCGGCCTGCGGGCGATGAACCAGCCGGTCTTCCGCGACATCGTCAAGTTGCCGACGTACCATGTGCCCGCGGGGCCGGGTAATCGCGATCATGTCTGGGAGACAACGAATCTGCTGCTGCACGACTACCGCGGCACCACTGGCATCAAGACCGGATCCACCGACGCCGCGGGAACCTGCCTGCTGTTCGGGGCGGTCCGGGCGGGCGTGCCACTGATCGGCGTGGTCCTGCACAGCTCACCGGACGACGAGGCCGCGGCCGCCGCCGACGCCCAGCGCCTGCTGGACTGGGGCTACGGACCGATCCTGGGCGCGGTGCCGATCAGTTAGGCCGAGCGGCAGCGGATTTCGCTCCTACACGGCGGCGACGTGCAGGATCGCGTCGGCCGAGTCGACAATTTCCCGGCTCAGGGGCGCATGGGCCAGCCCCGGCCCGGTATCGGTGCGGATATGGGCGGGCGGGATCTCGGCGGTGAGCGTCAGGCTCCGCGTGGTGGTACGGCGCTGGAGGAAGCCCTCGTAGGTGCCGGGTTCGGGCTCGCCGAGCCCGAGGGCCGCGCTGCGGCCGAGGCTACCGGCGACGACGGCGTACCGGCGGCCCAGCAGGGAACTGAGGATCGAGCCCGCCGAGGACCAGCGGACGTCCATTCCCGCCATGCGCATGCTGCTCGGATTGCGTTGCAGGTGCGCGATATTCGCGAAGACCAGGGTCGCGCCGCGCTGCCGCTCGAGGTCGCGGATGTCGAGCAGGTGCTGCGCCATCAGCACGTCGCGGGTGGCCAGCAGGCCCGATATCCGCGCACTCTCCTCGACCTGCCGGGCGGCCTGCCGGTGGTAGCGCAGCAGGCCGAGACCGGCGGCGAGCTGGATGCGCGCCCGGTCCCAGTCGGCGCGGGAGGTCGCCGCGATCAGTTCGGGCGCGCGCATATACAGCGACGTGAGCAGATCGTCGGCCACCGCCCGCAGCCGCACGGCATCGGACCCGGCGCCGATCGACATCGCCGGATTCAGGATCGCCTCCGCGCGGCTCCATCGTTCGTCGGCGCCGAGCAGGCTCGCGAGGTCGAGATCGAATCCCAGGTAGGCGCAGGCGAATTCGAGATAGCGGCGCGGGCTGGGTGCGCTGGTGTTCTCCGTCGGCGCGTCGAATCCGTGCAGTGTCAGCCGCTGTCCGGCCGGGCGGCCCTCGTTGTACGCGCGCATCCAGGCGACCAGTCGACGATTGGCCTCCAGATCCCCGAAGCCGTGCGAGAAGCCCGCATCCATCGCCGCGTCCAGGGTGCCCGCGCCGCCCTGGACGAAGTCGTTCACCGCCAGCGCGGCAACGCGGTCGGTCTCCAGCGCAATGGACCGGAAGCCCTGTCCGGCAAGCGATTCGAACAGCTCGTTCCGGATCGCCCCGAAGGCCGGTTCCTGTGTCGGGTGCGCGGGCTCACCCAGTGCCAGCAACTCACACGGCGGGGTGGCGAATTCTCGAATATCCAGGCTCATGTGCCTAAATCGTATCTTTGAAGGTTCGAGTGAGACTTTTCTCGAATCTATCTTGCTTTACTGTCGTTAAGCCTCAAAGCCGTGCTCCGGTTGATCGAGTTCGAGCAGACGCCGGGCGAGGAACCGCCGGTCCGCCGGGTCGGCCGCGAGTTCGTGGGCCCGCCGGTACGCGGTGGCCGCCTCCGCGGTCCGGCCGAGGCGGCGCAGCAGATCGGCGCGCGCCGCGTGCAGCAGGTGGTAGCGATCCAGGCCCTCGATCCCGTCGATCAACGCCAGACCCTCCTCCGGTCCGGTCGACATCGCCACTGCCACAGCGTGATTCAGCGCCACCACCGGAGACGGATCGATCGCGAGCACCTGGGCGTAGAGGGCGGCGATACCCGCCCAATCCGTCCGCTCCGGCGCCGGAGCCTGGGCGTGCAGTACGGCGATCGCGGCCTGCAGCTGATACGGCCCCGGCCTGCCCAGGCGCAGCGCGCGATCCAGCACCCCGACGGCCTCGGCGATCTCGGCGCGGTCCCAGCGCGAACGGTCCTGATCCTCCAGCAGCACCAGGTCGCCGCCGGAGTCGTAGCGGGCCGCCCGGCGCGAGTCGTGCAGCAGCAGCAATGCGACGAGCCCCAGCGTTTCCGGTTCGTCGGGCATGAGGGTGGCGACCAGTTCGGCGAGCCGGATCGCCTCGCGGCACAGCGCGCCGTGCTCGGGGGCGGTGTAGCCCTGGGTGAAGATCAGATAGACGACCGCGAGCACGCCGGACAACCGATCGGGCAGCAGATGGTCGGCGGGGACCTCCAGGCTGATGCCCGCATCGCGGATCTTGCGCTTGGCGCGGACCAGCCGCTGCGCCAGGGCCGGTTCGCCGACCAGGAACATGCGGGCGATCTGCGCGGCGGTCAGCCCGGCCACCGCCTGCAGGGTCAGCGCGACCCGCGCCTCCTCGGACAGGGCGGGATGGCAGCAGGTGAAGATCAGGCTCAGCCGCTCGTCGCCCGCGCGCAGCAGGCTGTCCTCCTCGAAATCCACCATCGTCTCCACCCCGGCCCGATCGCCGGTCAGAGCGAGCTTCTCCCGGCCGAGCCGGGCCCGCCGCAGCCGGTCGATCGCGCTGTTGCGCGCCGCGGTGAGCAGCCACGCCACCGGATCGTCGGGCACTGTCTCCCATTTGCGCAGCGCCAGCGCGCAGGCGTCCTGCAGGGCATCCTCGGCGAGTTCGAAATCGCCGAGCGCGCGGATCAGGGCGGCGAGCATCCGGACCCGATGCTCCCCGTACACCTGCCGCAGGACGGGCGCGACCGTCATTCGCCGTCGGCCGCCGCATCCGCCGGACGGTGGTCCAGGCCCGGCACACCGGCTACGGGCCGCACCTCGATCGAGCCCACCTCCGCCAGCGGGCACAGGGCGGCCAGCTCGAGGGCCTCGTCCAGGCTGCGGCAGTCGAGGACGTACGCGCCGCCGAGATGCTCGTGGGTCTCGGCGAACGGGCCGTCGGTGATCAGCGTCCGGCCGCCCCGGACGCTGACCGTGGTGGCCGTATGCTCCGCCTGCAGCGGATGCCCGGAGACGAACACGCCCCGGCGGCGGCACTCGTCGGCGAAGGCGTTCACCCGGGCCAGCGCCTCGGCGAAGCCCGGATCGTCCGGTTCGGGCCGCTCGCAGTTGTAGATCAGCAGCATGTACTGCACAGGGACCTCCCACGGTTACGGTGCTGTAGAGAATGACGAACGAGCCGACCGTAACTCGACACCCGCCCGATCGGAGCGAATCGTTGCAGGCCGTACGTCCCGGCCGGGTCCGGGATGAATACGCGAAGAACATCTCTGCTGGACAGCGGATATGGTGCGGTGCCGGTATTGTTTCGTCGCGATGAGAGTTCTGGTAGTGGGTGCGGGAATAGCGGGATTGTCGGCGGCCCTGAGCCTGCATGCGGTGGGGATGGAGGCGATTGTCGTCGATGCGGTCGCCGAACTGCGGCCGCTGGGTGTCGGGATAAATCTCCTTCCGCATGCCACCGAGAAGCTCGTCGAACTCGGTGTGGGCGAACAGCTGGCCGACACGGCTGTCGCGACAGCGGAGGTCGTGCATTTCGATCGGTGGGGCAACGAGATCTGGCGGGAACCACGCGGCGTCGCGGCGGGGCATCGGTGGCCGCAGTATTCCGTGCACCGCGGCGAGCTGCAGGACTTGCTGCTGCGGACGGTGCGGGAGCGACTCGGGCCGGACGCCGTGCGTACCGGCCTGCGGTTCGTCGCCATGACCCAGGATCGAGACGGGGTGCACAGCACCTTGCACGATCGAATCCGCGGTACCACTGTCGAATTCGACTCGGATGTGCTGATCGGTGCCGACGGCCTGCATTCCGCGGTCCGGGCCGGTCTGTATCCGAATGAGCCGGGCCCCGCGTGGAACGGTATCCGGATGTGGCGGGGCACCACCATATCTCGGCCGTTCGAGTCCGGCGCGACCATGATCTTCGGCGGCAGTAATCATGCCGCGAAATTCGTCGCCTACCCGATATCCGAGGCCGCCAGGCGGCAGGGGCGTGCCCTGATCAATTGGGTCGCCGAGGTCCGGCTTCCGGGCAGCGGTGATTCGGTGGCGAACTGGGACCACCGCGGCCGGATCGAGGACGTGCTGCCGCACTACGACGGCTGGGAGCTGGCGGGCCTGGACATCGGTGCGCTGATCAGGGGCAGCGAGCGCATTCTCGAGTATCCGATGGTCGACCGAGAACCGTTGCCGCGGTGGACGTTCGGCCGGGTCACCCTGATGGGCGATGCCGCCCATCCGATGTATCCGATCGGTTCCAACGGCGGCTCGCAGGCGATCCTCGACGCCGCGGCGGTGGCCACGGCGCTGCGGGACGCGGCCGACCCGGCGGCGGGCCTGGCCGCCTACGAAACCGCGCGACTGGCGTCGGCCAACGAGACCGTCCTGGCCAACCGGGATATGCCGATGGATCGGATTCTTCGCCTCGTGGCCGAGCGCGCTCCCGGCGGTTTCGACCGAATCGACGACGTGGTGACGCCGGAGGAGCTGCGGGCGATCGGTGACGGATACCGGAGTACCAGTTCGGTGCGATAGCGGCGCGGCGTCAGCTTGCCCGGCGGTAGACGAATTCCTCCAGGGTCGTGAGGGTTTCGGCCCGGTTGGCGCGATGACGCAGGCAATATCTGGTCGGGTACCACCCGGCCTGCTGCCATGCCTGCGGCTGTTCGATCGGCGTGCAGGAATCCCCGATCGTTCCCGAGCGCAGCCCGTTGTACTGCTCCAGGCTCACCATGGGCTCGTAGAACGTGATCTCGCCATTCCAGCTGCCGTAGATGAACGTGTGGGTGAACGGGCCGCCGTTCAATTCGGGGGTGGTCTTGTCGATCAGGTGCTGGCCCATGGCCGGTTCGATCGCGTCGAGGTCGACGTAGTTCGGCGGCCGGTATCTCGCCGCGGGCAGGTTCTTTCCGAGTGCGTAGTCGGCACAGTCGGTCATCTGCAGGCATGGGCCGGTTCGGATCGCCAGCCGTTCGGCGTTGTCGTTCAGATAGAAGTGGACGTCGAAATGGGCCTTGTCCCACACGCCCATCGGGACGTGGCCGTGCGGGTTCCAGTTCGCCAGCACATAGGTGAACGGTATGTCGTCTCGGCGGGTGAGGTTGTCGTTCAAGGGCAGCGCGTTCTCGTAGCCGCCCGCGCACTCGTGGTGGGGATCGACGGCGCCGTCGGCATTCTTGTCGTGACAGTACAGTCCGCCCGTCGGCGGGTCGTGCGGCAGTGCGTCGTATACGCCGTCGGTGGCTACCATCCCGATCGCCAACGGCTTTCCGGCGCTGTCGGTTTGGGAGTAGGCCGTGATTCGGCCGTTGCCCAGACTCGCGCTCTGCCCGTATTCCGCGCACGGACCGGGATAGGTCGGCGTCACGGCCAGCAGGGCCGTGGCTTCGACTTCGGAAACGTCGATCGTATGCTCCCGCGCCGGTTCCCAGGCATCCACCCGGCAGACGGTGACGGTGCGGTCGGCCTGAGCGACCGGGGTCGTCGCGAACGCGACGGCCAGTGCGGCGGTCAGCAGGGTCGTGCGCGCGACCGTCCTGGTGCGCGAGCAGTTGTCTGCGGTCACGACCTGAACTCCTCGACCGCGACGGTGACGCACTGCAGGGTCTGGGCGGCATTGAGCCGGGGATCGCACCGCGTGTCGTACTGGTTCGCGAGTTCGTCCTCGCGCAGGCCCTGCCAGCCGCCGACACATTCGGTGACCGGTTCCGGAGCGGTTTCCAGGTGCAGTCCGCCGGGGGCGACGCCGGTAGCGCGACAGGCGCGGAAGAAGGCCCGGATCTCGGCCGTCACATCATCGACATGCCGGGACTTGAATCCCTGCTCGGTCACGAATGTGTTGCCGTGCATGGGATCACAGACCCAGCAGACCGGTGTGCCGGTATCCGCCGCGGCCTCCAGCAGTGCGGGAAGCACCGTCTCGGCGCGCTCGGCACCGAGGCGGGGGATGAAGGTCAGCCTGCCGGGGACCGTGTCCGGACTGAGCCTGCGGCACAGGTCCGCGACGTCCGCCGGTCGGGTGGCCGGGCCGAGTTTGACCGCGATCGGGTTGGCGATCAGTTCGGCGAAGCGGATGTGCGCGTGTGCCGGATCGCGGGTCCGCTCGCCGACCCACAGCAGATGCGCCGAGCAGTCCCACCAGCGGCCGTCGTGCCCGCGACGGGTCAGGGCCAGCTCGTAGTCGAGCAGGAGCGCTTCGTGCGACACCCGCATACCGGGCAGCGAACTGTGCTGGTCACGGCCGCCGCCGGGGGCCGCCATGGTCACATCCACCAGGTCGGCGACATCGCGCAGCAACCGCGCCTGGGCGCCCTCCGCGCAGACGTCCGCGGCCTGCCTGATCAGCCGGGCCGGTACTCGGGCCGCCGGAATCGGTTGGGCACGAAGGTGATTCAGCGTGGCCGCCGCGTGAAAGTAGGCGTCGACCATGCGGCCCGGATCGGGTATCCGGCTCGCGGCGTCGGAGTCGAAGCCGTTGATCATGTCGCCGAGATACGAACCCAATCCGGTGCTCTGGTCGATCGGCCGGGATCGCGGCTTCGCGTAGGCGCCGGCGATGCGGCCGATCGGAATCGGGGTCAGCCCGCACCCGTAGTTCAGCACCGCGGCGGAGGCGACCGCGAGTGCCTGCCTCATGGTCAGAGACTGTGAATCGCACATCTCGAAGGTTTCGGCGCAGTCTCCGAGGTGGAGGACGAACGCTCGCCCCTGGGCCGCGGCGGCCAGATCGGCGGTCAGCGCCTCGCATTCGGCCGAGTCGATCAGCGGTGGCAGGGACCGAAGCCGATCCGTGCTGCGCCGTGCCGCTTCGGCATCGGGCCAGACCGGCTGGTGCAATGCGGGGAGGTCGGCGCTCACCGTCGGCGGGGTTCCCGATTCGTGCGGCCGACCACCGGACGCGCCTGCGAGGATGGGCGCCGCCTCGCC